>JAPYTY010000214.1 GCA_029942065.1 Acidobacteriota bacterium
GAGTAACCCCAAGGCCATGGTAAATCTGAAATTCGAAATTCCAAATCCGATAATTCCAAACCAGAAACCCCAAAATCTCCCCTTCTGATCCCAGCATTCTGGATTCTGAATTCTGAACCCTGTTTTCTGTTCCTGGCGCGCTGGTCGAAGGCCAGCGGCCTGTGATAGTTTGTCCCTAGCAAGGAGATCCATCATGAAATTCTTTTTGGACACAGCCAACATCGAGGATATTCGAAAGGGAGTTTCCCTGGGGCTAGTTGATGGCGTCACCACCAACCCCTCCCTGGTCGCCAAGGAGGGAAAAAGCCTGGAAGATGTGGCGAAAGAGATCTGTGATCTAGTGGATGGCCCGGTCAGTCTGGAGGTGGTATCCACCGAATCAAAAGACATCATCGAAGAGGCCCGCCGTCTGGCCAAGGTCCATGAAAACGCCGTCGTCAAGATCCCGATGATCGAGGAAGGTCTCAAGGCCCTGAAGGTCGTCAGTCAGGAAGGTATTCGTGTCAACGTGACCCTGATCTTCAGTGCCACCCAGGCGCTCCTGGCCGCCAAGAATGGGGCAATCATCGTCAGCCCCTTCGTGGGACGACTGGACGACATCAGCACCGACGGAATGGATCTCATCTCCGATATTCTGACTATCTACGATAACTATGGATTTGACACCGAAGTCCTGGTCGCCTCGATTCGCAGTCCGATGCATGTTCTCCAATCTGCCCTGATGGGGGCCCACATTGCGACCATGCCGTACAAGATCATGGAACAAATGGTCAAGCACCCCCTGAGTGAGATTGGGCTCAAGAAATTCTTGGCCGATTGGGAGAAACACAAACAACTGGTGCATGATTAACCTTCCACATTCCATGTCCCACGTTGCCCTGGTCAGAGGTTGGCAACCCCATCACCCCTGGCTTCCAGACCTTTGAGATCCCACATCTATGGATGCTGACTTGAGAAAGAAGGAGCTTCAGCGTCGCTACCGTGAGGCCGAGCAAGGGGGCGGTGAAGCCCGCATCGAACGGCAGCACCAGGCAGGCAAGCTAACCGCTCGAGAGCGGATCGAGTTCCTGCTGGATCCGGGCACTTTCCAGGAAACCGACAAACTGGTCATTCATCGTTCCACTGATCCAGGAATGGCGCAACAAAAGATCCCCGGCGACGGTGTGGTCACGGGTCATGGTCACATTGACGGCCGACTTGTTTATGTCTTTGCTCAGGACTTCACCGTCTTCGGTGGAAGTCTCTCTGAGACCAATGCCTCCAAAATCTGCAAGATCCTGGACCTGGCCATGAAGGTTGGAGTTCCTGTTATTGGCATGAATGACAGCGGCGGAGCTCGTATCCAGGAAGGCATCGTGAGCCTGGCCGGATATGCCGACATTTTCCTCCGCAACACGCTGGCCAGCGGAGTCATCCCGCAAATTTCCGCCATCATGGGGCCCTGTGCCGGTGGAGCCGTCTACTCCCCGGCCATCACCGACTTCACCTTCATGGTCCACAAGACCAGCTATATGTTCATCACGGGACCGGATGTCATCAAGACCGTCACTCAGGAAGAAGTCACCAAATCCGAACTGGGAGGAGCTACCACTCACACTACCATCAGTGGGGTTGCCCATTTTGCATCCAACAGTGACGAAGAGTGTCTGGCCCAGATTCGAGAACTCCTTTCCTATCTCCCCCTGAACAATATGGACGATCCACCCTACCAGGCTCCAACAGACAACCCCGATCGGATCGATCCCAGCCTCAATGACATGGTTCCCACTGATCCCAATCAACCTTACGACATGACGGAAATCATCAGGTCGGTGGTGGATGAACACCGGTTCTTTGAGGTGCAAGCGGACTTCGCCCAAAACATCGTGGTCGGATTCGCCCGATTGAACGGTTTCCCGGTAGGAATTGTTGCCAATCAACCTGCATTTCTCGCCGGAGCCCTGGATATCAACTCTTCGGTTAAAGCGGCTCGCTTCGTCCGCTTCTGCGATGCTTTCAACCTACCTCTGGTGGTCTTCGAAGATGTCCCGGGCTTTTTGCCAGGAATCAGCCAGGAACATGGAGGGATCATCAAGTCGGGAGCCAAACTTCTCTACGCCTTTGCCGAGGCGACCGTTCCCAAGATCACAGTCATTACCCGGAAAGCCTACGGCGGGGCTTACTGTGTGATGGCATCCAAGCACGTCCGGGCAGACATCAACTTTGCCTATCCGACTGCTGAAATTGCCGTGATGGGTCCCCAGGGAGCCGTCAAAATTCTTTACCGAAGGGAGCTTGAAGAAAGCTCTGATCCGGAAAAATTCACCAGGGAAAAAGTGCAGGAATTTCGGGACAAATTCGCCAACCCCTTTATCGCCGCGGAACGAGGTTACATTGACGAAATTATTGAGCCCCAGGAAACACGCCCAAAACTGATTCGAGCTTTGGAGATGACCGCCAACAAGCGGGATACCAACCCTCCCAAAAAGCATGGGAATATACCGCTATGAAGTATTTCAGGTTTCACGTTTCACGTGAAGAAGACACGAGCCAAGAGACAGGGGTTAGGGGTTAGGGGTTAGGGACCAGTTGTTCAAAAAGATCCTCATTGCCAACCGTGGAGAAATCGCCGTCCGGATCATCCGAGCCTGTCGCGATCTGGGTATCTCCCCGGTGGGTGTCTACTCGGAAGTCGATCGGGAGGCACTGCACGTCCGGCTTTGTGACGAGGCTCATGACATCGGACCCGGTTCGGCTGTAACGAGTTATCTGAACATCGAAAACATCATCGAGGCAGCCCAAAAATCAGGCGCCGATGCCGTTCACCCAGGTTACGGATTCCTTTCAGAGAACCCGCTCTTTGCCCAGGCCTGCGAGGAATCCCGGTTGGTGTTCATCGGGCCCTCGGCGGCTTCAATCAAGCTGATGGGCGATAAGATCATGAGCCGGGCCACGGTTGAAAAGGTAGGTGTGCCCTCGGTTCCCGGCACCGCCACACCGGTTCGATCTGTCGAGGATGCCCTTCGGCAAGCTTCCACCCTGGGTTACCCGCTCATGCTCAAAGCCAGCGCCGGCGGCGGCGGCAAGGGGATGCGCGTGGTATCCAGTCAGGAGGACCTGGCGTCGTTGTACCAAAGTGCTTCCGGCGAGGCCGAATCAGCCTTTAGCAACTCCACCCTCTATCTGGAAAAGTATCTGTCCCGGCCCCGGCATATCGAGATCCAGGTGCTGGGCGACCATCAGGGCAATCTGGTCCATCTGGGCGAGAGAGAATGCTCCATTCAGCGACGACATCAGAAACTGCTGGAGGAAAGCCCCTCCCCTCTGGTCGATGCGGATCTCCGAGAACGGATGGGACAAGCCGCTTTGCAAGTAGCCAGATCAGTTGATTACCATAACGCCGGAACGGTGGAATTCCTGGTTGAACCGGGAAGAACCGGAACCGAGTGTAACTTCTATTTTCTGGAGATGAACACACGCCTTCAGGTGGAGCACCCGGTCACAGAGATGGTCACGGGAATTGATCTGGTACGGGAACAAATAAGGATCGCTGCAGGTTCCAGGTTGAGCTACCGACAGGAAGAAATTCAACCACGCGGCGCTGCCCTTGAATGCCGGATTTATGCGGAGGATCCCCGAGTCGATTTCATCCCTTCACCCGGAACCATCACCACCTATGTTGAACCCTCCGGACCCGGCGTCCGCACCGACAGCGGTGTTCGCATACACTCTCAGGTTCCCGTGGAGTACGATCCGATCATAGCCAAGGTCATCACCTATGGGGAAGATCGCGACCAGGCCATCCATCGAATGCGCCGGACCCTGAACGAATACAAAATCGGCGGCGTCAAAACGACCCTCCCTTTCTTTCAGGCTCTCCTTGCCCATCCGGCCTTTCTCGAAGGAAAGCTCCACACCGATTTCATCGACGAGCATCAACTCCTCGATCCCCCACCGAGGTCCAATCACGACGAAATCGTTCCTTTGGTTGCGGCAGCGCTCCACCATTTTCATCAGTCCCGTAAATCCCCACCTCCGACCCCGAGACGGCACAGACCGTGGAAGCACTTCGATCGCTACCAGGATCCTTTCCGGAAGTGGTGAGGACCGGCCTCGCTCCGCTCGGCCTCGTTTCAGGTTTCAAGTTTAACGTTTCACGTTCGATTTCGGCACGATCCTGCAGGCTGATGTAGGGGCGCACTGAGTGCGCCCACAGCAAGGACTGTGAAGGTAAGAGGAAAGCCGAGAAAAGGAATCCAGAATCCAGAATGAAGAGTCCGGAGTGTGGGAGGCGCCTCAGTGCGCCGATTTCGGAGGGTCGATCGTAAAGCGGCCGCTACAACGATCTTGCCGTGGGCCTACTCAGTACGCCCCTATACTCACCTGCTAGACCTCGCTCCGAAGGAGCGACAGAGACTGAGTCAGGGCGTTCCGCCCTGGCGCAGTCTTCTTTGTGTCTTGGTGTCTTTGTGGTGAATTTCTTCTCTGTGTCTCTGTGTCTCTGTGTCTCTGTGGTGAAAATTCTAAGTGAAGTGGCGCTGAACGATCCTCTCGGAGATGAATG
>JAPYTY010000215.1 GCA_029942065.1 Acidobacteriota bacterium
TTCGGAGCGAGGTCCGAGAGGTGAGTGTAGGGGCGCACTGAGTGCGCCCACAGCAAGGTCGCGCGGACTTCACCACAAAGGCACAGAGAGGATTTTCACCACAGAAACACAGAGGCACAGAGAAGACTGACCTCTTGTCGCTCCTTCGAAGCGAGGTCGGAGATTCGGCGCCTGAGGCGCCTCCCACACTCCGGAAACCTGAAACCTGGAACGTGGAACGCGCTGGTCGAAGACCAGCGCTCCTACCCGGGCTCGTCTGCCGAGGGCCCATAGATGGAGGGCACCGGGACATCGTTCAAGCGAAGATAAACGGAGAGCTGTCCCCGGTGGTGAACCAGGTGGTTCAAAACAAAACCACGAATGACACCGATGCGAGGCATCTCGATCGTCACCTTGTCCCCTGACTTCATTTGCCAGTTGGCCAACAGGGTTGCGTCGGGCTGATCGCGGATGACATCTTTTGCCGATTCGAAGTTTCGGTCGAAGGTTTCCAGGAGTTCGGACCGAGAGCCGGCTTGAAACGGCGTGTAAGTACTGGGATCCATCTCGATGACGTCCTGGTTCACAACCACGTCCAGCCATTGCAACGTCTCCGCGCAGTGGGAGGCCAGCCGACCCAGGGTCATGGATTTCTCGTGGGGCTTCCAGTCGAACCGGTCCTCCGGCGCTCTTTTCAGCAACTTCCGGGGTGGTTGCAGCTTCGTGTTCCAGTTCAGCTAAGATACTTGCAGACATCATAATTCTAATCCTCCTTTTCTTGGGCCGTATTTCTCACACTCGCTCTACTGCAGCGTCGAGATCACCCGTCCTGACGGTGTTGCACTCGGTCGGTCTCCTCGACGTACTTCACAGTATGCCTGCGGGGCCCTCCCTTCGCGCGCCTTGTCAGGCCGGCGCCTTCTTCGTTCCTCAGATGAAGGCGGCGCCGCTTCGTGACGAGCACGTGTAAAAAAAACGGCCCAACCGATTTCTAACCACTATTTGGTTTCTGAGGCAAAGAAGTGTTTTGGCCTGTCCACATTGGATCAGGGCATTGGCTGCAGAATAACAGCACAAGCCCACGACAGCACGAGCGCACGAAAGCACGCGCTGCCTTGTGACCTCATTCAAATCGTGCTAAATTCCCGGCGACCCACGCCTCCAACCAAGAGATGTACCATGAATAACGAAAATCAAAAAGAGGCCGATATCCTGGACGATGAGGAGGAAGGAATCGGTTTGTTCCCCAGCTGGAATTGGCTTTACCTGTCGGTCGTGGTTTACACCACTCTTCTGATCGGACTGCTGTATCTTTTTACGGTGTTTCTGGATTACAGCGCCCCATGAGTCTGCTGGACTGGTCTGTCTTTGCTGTCTACTTCGGGGCCGTTCTGGCCGTTGCCTATTCCCAGAGTCGCAAGAACGTCGGCGTTGAGGGTTACTTTCTGGCCAACCGCCGTCTTCCCTGGGGGGCCATCGGTCTTTCGGTCATGGCCACCCAGGCCAGTGCCATCACCTTTATCGGCACCACCGGACAAGCCTTTGAAAATGGGATGGAATTCATCCAGGTCTACCTGCCTCAGCCCCTGGTGATGGTGCTTCTTTGTGTGCTGTTCGTCCCCTTTTTCTACCGGGCCAAGGTGTACACGGCCTATGAATATCTGGAGAATCGCTTTGATGCCAAGACGCGGTCCCTGACCAGTTTCCTGTTCTTGGTATCTCGCGGCATGGCCGCCGGAATCGTGCTGTACGCCCCGGCCGTGGTGCTTTCCGTGATCATGAGCTGGGATGAGACCGTCACCATCTTGATCATGGGAGTAGTGACCGTTCTTTACACCATGATGGGAGGAATCACGGCCGTCATCTGGACCGATGTGCTGCAGATGCTGATGATGTTTGCCGGGATCGCGGTTGCTCTGGTGGTACTGTTCGGGGCTCTGCCTCAGGAGGTGGCCCTGGGAGATGTGGTTTACATCGGAGGGATCCAGCAGATGTGGACGAGTATCGATCTGTCCTGGGATCCGACCAATACCTATACGCTGTGGTCCGGTCTGATCGGGGGGTTTTTTCTGGCACTGGCTTATTTCGGCTGCGATCAGAGCCAGGTCCAGCGTTATCTCACGGCCAAATCTCTGAAGCAGAGTCGGCTCGCTTTGATCTTCAATGCCTTTTTGAAGGTCCCCATGCAGTTTGCCATCCTTGCCATCGGTGTTTTGCTGTTTGTCTTCTACCATTTCGAGAGGCCTCCTCTGATCTTCAATCCTGCCGAGACGGCTCTGGTCCAGGACAGCTCTCAGGCCCAGGAGTTCGCCCGTCTCGAAGTGGAACACCAGGCGACTCATGAACTCAGAAAAAAAGCCACCCTTTCTCTGCTCGAAGCGCGGCGCAATGGGGAGAATCTGCAGAGCTGGCGCCGGCAGATCAGCCAGTACGACCAGCAGCTTTCCGCTCTGCGCAGCGATTCCAAACAACTGGTCCAGGAGGTGCGCGGGGCTTCTTCGAACGACGTCAATTACGTCTTCCCCTCGTATCTTGTGAAATACGTGCCGGCCGGTTTGCTGGGTCTGATGATCGCGGTGATCTTTGCTGCCGCCATGTCCTCACTTGATTCCGAGCTGACCGCCCTGTCCAGTGCAACCATTGTGGATTTTTACCAGCGGTACTTCCGCCGGGAGGCTTCCTCCCAACACTACCTGATGGCCTCTCGAGTGGCGACCCTGTTCTGGGGGGTGCTTGCCAGTGGATTCGCGCTTTATGCGGGTCAGCTGGGTTCACTGATCGAGGCCGTCAATCGGGTCGGGTCTTACTTTTACGGATCCCTGCTGGGAGTTTTTCTGCTGGCCTTTCTGGTCAAGAGGGCCAATGGGAACGGTGCCTTTGCCGGATTATTGGCGGGAATGCTGGCGGTGTTTGTGGTCAGTGAAACGACGGACCTTTCCTTCCTCTACTACAATGTCGTCGGAGCCTTGGTGGTGGTGGCGGTTGGCACACTCTGGAGCCTCGGCCGGTCCCAGGGGGCAGAGGTCAGCGGTTAGGGGTCAGGGGGCTCATGCTTTCAGTTGGAATCATCGGTCTTCCCAACGTGGGTAAGTCCACCCTTTTCAATGCCCTCACTGCTTCAGAAGCCAACGTCTCCAACTATCCCTTCACCACCATTGACAGCAATGAAGGTACGGTTGCGGTTTCCGATGGCCGACTCGAGGAACTCAAACGGATTCTCGAGCCCCGGGAGTGTACGCCCTGTTTTATCCAGTTCATCGATATAGCGGGCCTGGTGAAAGGTGCCAGCAAGGGTGAAGGATTGGGCAACCAGTTCCTGGGCAACCTTCGGGAGGTGGATGCCCTGGCTCATATGGTCCGCTGTTTCGGGGGAACCAGTGTGTCGCATGTTCTGGAAACGGTGGAGCCACTGCGGGATATCGGGGTGGTGGAGACGGAACTGCTGCTGGCTGATCTGGAGGTGATGAGTCGAGCCATTGAAAAGCGCGAAAGACTCTGGAAAACCAGTCCCCGTGAATATGTACAGGAACAGAAAAGATGGTTGAACTATCGGGAGAAGCTGGAATCCGGATTGGCCCTGGGCACAGGTGAACTGGATCAGGATGACCACAGAGAGTTGAAGGGGCTGGGGCTCCTGACCGGAAAGCCGGTGCTTTACGTGGCCAATCTCTCCGAGCAGGAATACCAGGGGGAGGATCAGCCCTGGGTGAAGAAGCTCCAGGAAAACCTCCCGTCCCTGACCCGGGGAAGGACTCCGGTGGTGGCGGTATCGGCCCAGCTGGAATGGGAGCTGCAGCAGTTGGAGGATCAGGAAAGGATGGAGTTCCTGGAAGATATGGGACTCCGGCAAACGGGGCTTGAACGAGTCATCACCGCCGCCTTTTCCCATCTGGGACTCATTACATTTTATACCCTCGCCAATGAAAAGCTTCGGGCCTGGGAAGTGAAGGCGGCTAGCCGGGCTCCGGAAGCAGCCGGGAAAATTCACTCCGACATGGAACAGGGATTCATTCGGGCCCAGGTGGCTTCCTTTGAGGAGGTGCAGGAGCACGGAAGTTTTCAGGAACTGCACCGACTGGGGAAGCTTCGCACCGAAGGCAAGGAGTACCAGATCCAGGACGGTGATGTGGTTCAGTTTTTCTTTAATCCCTGAAGCAGCAAAATCCCAAATCCCAAATCCGAAACGAACTCCAGATCCAAGATTGAGAAGCAAAGGTGGAACTTCCCTTTCTGGTATTCTGTCTTCTTCTTCTGAATAACGTGAAACGTGAAACGTGAAACTTTCCCGATGGTCGAGTCCCAAAAAGCCACTACCGATCCCCTGAACCCCGATCCCGAGGAGGAGGCTTCGACGGCCAGTCAGCTCCCCTTGTTCTCTCGGACCTTTAAAGCCTTCACCTATCGCGATTATCGCATCTTGTGGTTGGGCGCCTTCACCTCCACCACCGGAGCCTGGATGCAGCAGGTGGCCGAGGCCTGGGTGGTGTTCGCATTAACGGGCTCCGCCTTTTATCTGGGATTGACCTCCTTCCTGGGCCAGCTCCCCATCATTCTCTTCACC
>JAPYTY010000216.1 GCA_029942065.1 Acidobacteriota bacterium
GTTTCAAGTACCCCGTGAACGATCTCCCCATCTAAAATGGTGGCCACTGTCTTGATTTCGGAAAGATCTTCATCGGCAATCGTGCGGTCCAGGGGATTTTTCTCCAGGACCACCAGATCGGCCAGTTTTCCCGGTTCTATCGAACCCAGCTTTTCCTCCCCCAGCACATAGGCCGCTCCCCAGCGGGTCATCATCAGGAGTCCGTTGCTGCGGTTGATGGCTTCCCGTGGTCCGAAAACACGTCCATCAAAGGTCTTCCGGGTGACCAGGGTTTCCAGGTTGAAGAGGGGATATCTTTCCGGGTCGTTGTGAGTGTCGGCTCCGTAGCTGACCTTGACACCGGCGTCGATGAGGCTTTGAACAGGAAGCATCCAGGTATGGGCGTACTCCTCGCCGTAGATCCGATTCACACCCATGGCGTAGCGTCCGTAAAACAAGGGCGGCTGCAAACTCCAGATGACGCCCTGCTCGGCCGATTTCCGGATCACCTCAGGGCTGACCATCATGCCGTGATCCAGACCAAAGAGTTTGCCCTGAAGCGAGTCTTCCTGACCGGCTTTTTCGTAGGCATCGAGCATCATCAAGTAAGCCTTGTCTCCGAAGGTATGAACACCGGTTACCCGGTACCCGTATCGATTGGCCAGCACGACGGAGTCGGCACCCGGAGACCCGGGTGTTTCCCAGAAGCAGATCCCTTCAGGAAAGTAGTCATTGGGAAGAATCTCGCGTTTGGGAAGGGAAACGCAGGAGCTTTCCCCGGAGGTGGGCATACCCAATCCATCGCGGCCGTAACCGGGTCCATTGCCATCGGGGATGCCGACGGAAATCCCGATCATCCACATCCGGTCGGTGCCGTGTCCCTGGAGATTCCCGAAGCGTTTGAGAAGTCTTTCCAGATTCGGATTGTTTCGGGCCATCTCATGGGAATAGGGCAGGCGCAGGGGAAGCTCCCCGGCTCGATCCAGCTGGGTGAAGGCGTTGATCTCACTTCCCATCAGGCGGGTGGACAAAGTGGTGACGCCGATGGCGACCCACTCCTCCAGCTCCTTCTTGAAGATGGGAGCCAGAACATCGGGCGGGGTCTGGGGAATGAGTTCCTGGTCGATGACCGTGCCGCCGGCGCCGAAGATCCGGCCCGTGGGGACCCCCCGGTCGTCCTTTAAAACCCCGGTCAGCCGGTCGCCGTAGTTCGCCTCGATGATCTCCAGCATCTTGGTGTTGGCCAGCCCCCACATGGCATTGCCAATCCGGACATAAAGCGGATGATCCGGAACCACCCGATCCAGGTCATACCGGTCGAGTTCCTCCCGGACCACCGGATTGGACCGGCTGGTGCTGTAGATCCGGAAATCAGGGGGGAGATTCCTGGCGACCCTTTCAAAATCGGAAAGTGCCGTCTCCTTGGTGTCCCAGCGCACCGTGGCATAGCGAACCCCTTGCTCTTCCAGAGCCTTCAGGTAGGCTGGCGTATATTCCTGGGTGTAGTGCCTCAGGGCATAGCTATTGGGGTGGGAGTGGGTGTCGACGATGCCGGGGATCACGGCTTTTCCATCCAGGTTGATCCTTGCGGTGTCGGGTCCGGCCATCCGCAGGATGCGGTCATCGTTTCCCACCGCCAGAATACGGCCATCGCGAACCGCCACCGCCTGGGCGACGGTGATCGGTGGCTGGTCCTCATCCATGGTCAGCACCTGGCCGTTGTACAGGACCATCTCGGCGTAGCCCAGGACTTCAGGAGGCAGATTCTGGCCCTGGAAAACCCCTGTCAGGGGACCAAAAACAAGAAGACCGATGCCGCAAAGCGTCAAGAGGGGTGGCGAAAGGTAATGATTACGGTTCATAAGTGCCACAATCCTCCGTTTTCTCCGTTTCATTGTCAAGAAGATCGTGGCTGACAGGATCTTCGGCCGCTACGGGGTTTTCACCACAGAGACACAGAGGCACAGAGAAGATAAAACTTTTCTTTGTCTTATCTCTCCAATCGTAGACAACTCAGTAGGGTCGCACGGCGTGCGCCCTTCTTGGCATCACAGTCCTTGCTGTGGGCGCACTCAGTGCGACCCTACAACAGGTTGCAGGATCGTGCCGAATCGAAACGTGGAACGTGGAATCTGGAACGCGCTGGTCGAAGACCAGCGGCCGGCTACTCCAGCTCCCCGTACCGCACTTCTCCCCCGATGATGGTGGCAACCACCCGGATCTCCGAGAGATCCTCATCGGCAATGGCTGTATTCAATGGGTTCTGATCCAGAACCACCAGATCGGCCAGCTTGCCGGGCTCCAGCGACCCCACCTCCTGCTCGCGCAGCACGTAATCCGCTCCCCAGCGGGTCATCATCAGCAGGCCGTTGGCACGGTCGATTTTCTCGCGGGGCCCGTACACGATCCCGTTCTTGGTCATGCGCGTGACCAGCACCTCCAGGTTGAACATGGGCTGCCGCTCCGGGTCGCTGTGCAGGTCGGCGCCGTAGGTGACCTTCATGCCGGCATCGATCAGGCTCTTGACCGGCATCACCCACTGGTGGGCATACTCCTCTCCGAAAACCTTGCTCACGCCGGGGGCGCTGCGGCCGTAAAATTGAGGAGGCTGCAGGCTCCAAATGACATCCTGTTCAGCCGCCGCCCGGATCACCTCGGGGCTCACCAGCGAACCGTGATCCAGTGCATTCCGCCGGTCCACAGCCGGACTCTCACCCTCGGCTTTGGCGTAGGCATCGATGACCTTCAGGAACCCCTTGTCTCCAAAGGTATGGGTCCCCGCGATCCGATAACCGTATCGATTGGCCACGATCACGGCATCTTCTCCGGGGTCGCCGGGCAGATCCCATAGACAGAGTCCCTCCGGGAAGTAGTAGTCATCCTTGATTCGGGTCCGTTTGGGAATGGTGGTACAGGTGCTTCCCGACCAACTGGCTCCGCCGGTCGCCGAGGAATCACCCGGAGGTCCGTTGCCGTCGGGGATGCCGATGGAAATGCCGATCAGCCACATCCAGTCGGTGCCGTGCTCCTGGAGGTTACCGATGCGCTTCAGTTGCCTTTCAAGGAAAGGATTCTGGCGCCCGATCTCATGGGAGTAGCCCAGCCGCAGGGGAAGTTCGCCTCGCTGATCGAGTCCCGCATAGGCGGTGATTTCGTTGCCGCTCAGCCGTGTCGACAGGGTGGTCACCCCGATGGCCACCCATTCCTCCAGTTCCTTCTTGAAAACAGGAGCCAGGATCTCGGGCGGCATGGGAGGGATGACCTCCTGGTCAATGACGGTGCCACCGGCCCCATTGATCCGTCCATTGAGTTCTCCCTGCTCATCCACCAAAAGACCGGGAAGCCTGTCTCCATAGCGTTCCCGGATGATCTCCAGCATCTTGCTGTTGAACAGTCCCCGCGAGCCATTTCCGATCATGACGTAGAGCGGGTTATCGGGCATCACCTCGTCCAGGTCCTGGATGTTGATCTGCTCCAGGGTGACCGGGGTGCCGAAGGTCCTGGCGTAGATCCAGTAACCGGCAGGCAGGTTCCGGGCATAGCTCCGGTAGTCGGACAGGGCGTTTTCCCGGGTGTCCCATCGGATGTTGGCGAACCGGACCTTTTGTTCATCCAGGTACTTCACATAAGCCGGGGCCACCTCGCTGTTGTAGTGGCTCACGGCATAGCTGTTGGGATGAGAATGGGTGTCGACCACGCCGGGCATCACCGTCTTTCCGCCCAGGTCGATACGAACTGTGTCGGGACCCGCCATTTGCAGGATTCGATCGTTGGTGCCCACCGCCTGGATTCGATCGTCTCGGAGGGCCACCGCCTGGGTCACGGTGATCGGAGGCTGATCCCGATCCATGGTCAGCACCTGAGCGTTGTACAGGATGGTGTCGGCATAGAGCAGGATCTCCGGGGGCAGATCCTGAGCCTGTGGGGCCGAGAAGGACCCCAGCATGAGCACACTCATCATGGCGACTGTCAAAACCGGTGTAGTGCGGTGGTTGTTTCCGGTCATCGTTTTATTGGCCTCCCTGTTTTCAGTGTCTTGGTAGTGAAATCCCTGCTTTCTTACCACGAAAGGCACCCGGAACACAAAAACTCGATGCCGTGGGTCCGAGACGTGAAACGTGGAACAAGGAACCTGGAACGCAAAACGGCCGCTCCGAAGAGCGGCCGTTTTACTTCTAAACCAGTCTTTCTAGAAAAAGACCTAGAAGGTGATCTTCAATCCGAATTGAATCTGACGGGCGGTGGTCGTCTCCTGGGTGATCCGACCTGCCGTTCCCGAACCCACGGTATGGGCGGGGGTAGCAAAATTGGCCCGGTTGAAGATGTTGAAGAACTCGGTCCGGAATTCGACTTTCCCCTGCTCACCCATCTGCGGGAGGTTCCACTGCTTGAACAGCGAGAAGTCGACGGGTCATACCTTTCTCATCTCCCTAGTTATGGTCATTTTCGCTTGAGGGTCCGACCTGAAAAATGATACTCGTAATAGTGTAAAACAGAAAGGAGCATCTCGTGGCTCAAATCACCCTGAATATTAATGGAAAAGACCACAC
>JAPYTY010000217.1 GCA_029942065.1 Acidobacteriota bacterium
GGTATACCCTGGTTCGAGGTAATACCACCATCGACAACTTCACTTTCAATTTTGACCCGGCACGTCAAACCGATGCGGACCGGATAAGAATCCTGGCACAGTCCCTGTACAGCGCCCAGGACGACGCAGAAGCATCGAGCATGCATTCGGCACAAGGCCGCTACGACCGGTTCCTCGGGCCCCGTTTCTTCTTCTTTATTACCGGGCTTGCCGAAACCGACCAGAGGGAAAAACTGGACCTTCGCACCAGCGAAGGGGGTGGATTTGGCATGGAGTTCGAACTGGATCCGTTGACTCAACTTTCCCTCTTCGGCGGGCTGACTTTCTTGCAGGAGAACTTTGAGGGCCTGGACCGAACCCTCAGCGCCGAAGCCATAGCCGGTTTGGAATTTGAATCGACACGCTTCGAGCCTTTCATCATCGGCACCCTGGCCCAACTCCTTCCCATTCTGAAAGACAGCCGTTACCGGATGCAATGGTCTGCCAATCTACGAGTTCCCTTGTTTGCTGGTTTCAACCTGGGCCTTCAGTTATTCGACAAGTTCGACAGCGATCCCCCTCAGATCGACGTCAAGAAAAACGACTTCGGGATCGTCTCGACCGTGGGTTATGCATTTTAAAAGTGTAGGGGCGCACGGTCGTGCGCCCTTTGGACAGAATCCAGAACTAAAAGGAACAAGATGACAATCAGAAGACGCCCGGTCAGGGTTCAGGAGTTAGCTCACAGTGGATCAAACTCACATTCGTAATTTTTGCATTATTGCCCATATCGACCACGGCAAATCGACGCTTGCCGATCGGCTGCTGGAGACCACCGGAACCGTGGAAGCTCGCCAGATGCGCGCACAGGTCCTGGATCGTATGGACCTGGAACGCGAGCGAGGCATCACCATCAAGATGTCTGCAGTCCGTCTTGACTATCGCGCTCAAGATGGACAGCTTTACGAACTCAATCTGATCGATACTCCGGGCCACGTCGACTTCACCTATGAAGTTTCGCGCAGCTTGAATGCCTGTGAAGGAGCTTTGCTGGTAGTGGATGCAGCCCAGGGAGTTGAGGCCCAAACACTGGCCAACGTCAATCTGGCACTCAACCACCATCTGGCCATTATTCCTGTCATCAACAAAATAGACCTTCCTTCGGCGGATCCCCAGCGGGTGAAGGAGGAGATGGAGGAGACTTTGACGCTCGAGGGTTCGGAGTGTCTTTTAGCGAGCGCCAAACGAGGCGAAGGGATCGAGGAAATCCTCGAGGCCATCGTGAAGCGGATCCCTCCCCCAACAGGGGAGCCTTGCCCTCCGCTGCGAGCCCTGGTATTTGACAGCCATTTCGACCCTTATGTCGGTATCATCGCCTATGTGAGGGTTGTGGACGGCACTTTAAAGCCTGGAATGCGGATGCGGATGCTGGCGTCGGGTCATGAAGCGGAAGTGACCGGGGTGGGCGTCTTTGCTCCTGATATGCGGTCAACCGAGACTCTGGACACGGGCCAGGTGGGATTTGTCCACGCTGGAATAAAAAAGATTGGCCAATGTCGTGTCGGGGACACCATGACGGAAGCGGAAAATCCCAGCAGCGACGCTCTCCCTGGATACCAGCAAGTGAAGGCCATGGTTTTTTACGGGCTCTACCCGGTAGACAGCGACCAGTTCCCCGATCTGAAGGAAGCCCTGGCACGACTTCAGCTCAACGATGGAGCTCTCTCCTTTGAACCGGAAACTTCCGCGGCTCTGGGGTTCGGATTCCGGTGCGGTTTCCTGGGCCTGCTGCACAGTGAAATCATTCAGGAACGACTGGAACGTGAATTTGATCTGGACCTCATCGCCACATCCCCTTCCGTGATCTATCGCATCACGCTCACCGACGGTTCCGTCCTTCACGTGGACAACCCCAGCAACTGGCCCGAGACAGGCAAAGTCGCCAAGATCGAAGAACCTTTTGTTCTGACTACCATCATTACTCCCAATGATTATGTGAGCCTCTGCATGGATTTGTGCAAGGATCGCCGCAGTACTTTTCGATCCATGGACTACATGGTGGGCAACCGCCTGGTACTGACCAATGAACTGCCCCTCACGGAAATCCTTTTCGATTTCTTTGACTCCTTGAAAAGCCGTACTCGAGGCTACGCCTCGCTGGACTACGAATTCATGGGTTACCGCGAGGGAAATCTGGTCAAGCTGGATCTGACCGTCAACGGAGAATCCCTGGACGCACTCAGCTTCATTACCCACCGCGACACGGCCTATACTCGAGGAAAGGCTCTGGTGAACCGGTTGAAAGAGGTGCTTCCCCGACAGTTGTTCGAGATTCGAATTCAAGCCTTTTTGGGCTCCAAGGCGATCGCCGCCGAACGGATTCCGCCCAAGCGTAAAAATGTTCTGGCAAAGTGTTACGGAGGAGATGTCACCCGGAAACGAAAACTCCTGGAAAAACAAAAGAAAGGCAAGCGACGCATGAAATCGGTGGGCCAGGTGGAAATTCCTCAGGAGGCTTTCCTGAGCGTGCTGAAGATTGAATAGGGGCGCTGCGTGCTCGCCCAGAGAAGCACGCTTCGCGTGCGGAGAAACGCGCTGACGCGCGTGGAGAACTGGAGAACAGGAGAAAGAGCTGACCGGCTGACCAGAAGTATCCAGAATGGAAGCTCACAATTTAAAAATGAGCGCAGAAACGAAACCACGAACGCACGAAAGAACGAAAGAACGAAAAAACCAAATCCCCCTGGGTCTCTACGTTCATATCCCTTTTTGTGTCCGCAAGTGCCACTACTGCGACTTCACCTCCGGGCCCTTCGGTGAGAAAGCCCGCCAGATGTACCTGGAAGCCCTTCAGGAAGAGATTCGAAGCACATCCTGGAGGGGTTGCTCGGTCACAACGGTGTTCCTGGGGGGAGGAACACCATCGGAATTGACGATTCCGGAACTCGAGGAACTGGTCACTGCCCTGGGCCGGACATTCCCAATCGATAAAAACGCCGAATGGTCCATCGAATGTAATCCAGGAACGACGTCCCAGGGTTATGTCGCCGCCCTTGGTGAGATGGGATTCAATCGAGTCAGCTTGGGAGTTCAATCCTTTGACGACTCCCACCTGAGATTCCTGGGACGAATCCACACCGCCGAGGAGGCCCGCGCCGCCTATCACGATCTTCGCCAGGCCGGTTTTGACAACCTGAATCTGGACCTGATGTTCGCCCTCCCGGGCCAAACACTGGACAGGTGGAGAGCCGATCTGGAGGAAGCGCTTGGTTTCGGGCCCGAACATCTCTCGCTTTACAATCTCACCATCGAACCGGGGACGGAATTTGGAAACCGCCGGGTCACTGGAGAACTCAAGGAAACCGATGAGGATCTTGCGGCCGACATGTTTGAACTGGCCATGGACCTGACCCGGACAGCCGGATACCAGCAGTATGAAATCTCCAACTATTGCCTACCGGGACGGGAATGTGTTCACAATCTCATCTACTGGCATAATCAGCCTTATCTGGGCTTCGGCATCGGCGCCTCGTCCTTCATAGAAGGGACCCGCTGGACTCATACCACCAGCCTGGCCGAGTATTACCGAACGGCATCCAGCGGACTTGTGACCCGAGCCTGCCAGGAGAAACTGAATGACCGTGAAGCTCTGGGAGAGGAAATCATGCTGGGCCTGCGGACTGAAGAGGGCATTTCCACGACCGCTCTATCAAGGCGTTATTCCTGTGATGTCGATTCCCTTTTCTCCCAGACCTTTCAAAGCCTGGGGCACAACGGACTTCTCTTGCAGGAAGGGGAGCGAATACGGCTTACCCGACGTGGAAAGATGATGGCCAACGACGTCTGCGCACAGTTTCTGGTTTAGGGGCTGGTCTTCGACCAGCGCGTTTCACGTTCCATGTTTCAAGTTTCAGGTTCCAATTCGGCACGATCTTGCAGCCTGTTGTAGGGGCACACTGAGTGCGCCCCTTGCAAGGATTGTGAGGCTAAGAAGGGCGCACGACTGCGAGTGTCTCAATTTCCAAGTAATCCGGGAGTGTGGGAGGCGCCTCGGACGCTGGTCCGTGGGTTCGTTTTTTCGTGGGTTCGTCCGGAATCGCTCCGGAGGAGCGACAGAGCCTGGCTCAGGGCGGAACGCCCTGGGACAGTCTTCATTTGTGTCTTGGTGCCTTGGTGGTTAATTTCTTCTTTGTGTCTCTGTGCCTCTGTGGTGAAGTTTTCTTCTTCTAATCCCCGAAGCTGATCCCCAGATCCCGGGCAGTGACGATGCTGTCCGATTCAAGGGGAACCACCTTCAAGCCTCTCACCACGTCTTTAAGGGGCACGTAATGGACATCGGGAGGATCCAGGGCCACCATCACGCCCTCCTGACCCTCTTCCAGGGCCCGAACGGCCGCCGCCCCGAAGCGCAGGGAGATCAGGCGATCAAAAGAAGAGGGGGAGCCCCCTCGCAGAAGATGCCCCAGGACCACCGCCCGAGTTTCCTTGCAAGTCAGGCAATTCAGTTCTACCGCAACCTTTACACCGATCCCCCCTCGACGTTCCTCCC
>JAPYTY010000218.1 GCA_029942065.1 Acidobacteriota bacterium
ACTATACGGAGATATTGGGCGATGTCCGCATGGGAAGGCTGCCGGAAAAGCTGGCCTTCATTGCCAGCGTTCCCACCGTTTTTGATCCCTCCCAGGCACCGGAAGGCTTTCATACCGCGTTGATCTGGCAGATGGTACCCCGAAAGCTCAAGGACCACACCTGGGAAGAAGTCTCCGATGAGTACATGCATCGGTGCATTGCTAAATGGCGTGAATACGCCCCGAATTTGACCGAGAAGAACATCATAAAAGCGGTGGCCCAGACCCCGGTGGATATCGCCAATCGAATCATCAACATGGCTGAGGGAGGGGTCTTCATGGGTCGTATGGTCCTGGCGCAGATGGAGGGATTTCGGCCAATTCCGGAGCTGGCTCAGTTCCGAACCCCCGGGGTAAAGGGGTTGTACATCGCAGGATCCTGCATGCACCCCGGCGGCGGAATGATAGGGGGTCCGGGAGTGATCGCGGCCGATATCATTGCCCAGGATCTCAAGATCGACAAATGGTGGGAAGACGAAGACTACTAAGAGAACATGACAAGGAGAATTCTCGTTGATTAAGATAAGGAACAGCTTCCTGTGTGATAAACCGATCGATGAAGTATTCGGGCTCTTCGCCCGGATTGATAAGTTGGCCTGGGCCTTTCCGACTGTCAATCGGGTCGAGGTCATTGATGACGACAATGTGGCCATCGGCATCCTGTTGAAGATGGGTCTGTTGCCTCTCGACAATAATCTGACATTGACGGTTACAGAGCGCACCCCCCCTAGCCGCCTGGTCGCCGAAGGAGTCGCAACGCCGGGAGGTGGGCTGGCCAGAGCCGCCAAATTGATCGGTGAGGATGAAGGGCTTACCTACATCGGCTTGTATCTGGATCTGGAGGTAGTAACCGAGATTCAGTGCCGTGTCCGTTATCTCATTACCTGCGATGCGACGGGCAATTTAAAGAGGATCTACGACGCCATTATCCGTGGACAGCGCAAAAAACTGGAGTCGGAGTTCATCGTCAACGTCGGAGAGCTCATGGGAGGAGCGGTGGTCGAGGAAAAGCCCGTCTGACCTGGTAAGCCTGACCTGCTATGAAGAAAACTTACTTGAAATGGCTCTCTTATTGGATCGGTGGAACTCCGTGATCGAAAGGAATAGATAAGAAATGAGGGAAGAATACGACGGGATCGTGCTCGGCGGAGGTCACAATGGTCTCATCTGTGGGGGCTATCTGGCCAGGGCGGGTCTGAAGGTCCTGGTAGTGGAGCGTCATCTCGAGATTGGTGGCGGTCTGGATTCCCACGAAGGCACCCGCAGTGGCTTCTGGCACAACGTGCATTCCAATAATCACCGCGGTGTGTGCGACCTCAAGTGGTACAAGGATCTGGAGCTGGACAAGATGGGACAGGAGTACATCCGGCTGCCCATTTCCGTCGCCATGCTCACCAAGGATCACAAGGCCATCGTCTGGTACGCAAGCGAACCGGAGAAAACGGCTGCCTCCATCGGCCGGTTCAGCGAAAAAGACGCCAAGGCCTTCATGGAGTACCACGAAAAGTATAAAGGCATGGCTGGTGACATCTTCGCCCGGGAGCAGACCTCTCCACCGGTTCCTTATGAGGAAAAAAAGGCCGTCCTGGAGAAAAGCGAGGCGGGTCGGCAGTATCTCGAGTGGCAGCCCAAGTCCATTAATGATGCTGTGTGCGAGATTTTTGAGAACGATGTGATTCGAGGAATGTTCTGTTTTCTCTCCGTCATCCGGGGCTTCGAGACGGATTCCCCGGGTCTTGGACATATCGTTCCGGCTGCCCTGGCCTCCGGTGTGAGCACACAGATGTCCAAAGGCAGCACTCACAAGCTGGGACACTCGCTGCACAAGATGATCACTCTGAGCGGCGCGGATCTGATTGACGGGATGGCCGTCAAGGAGATCCTGATGGAGGACGGTCGTGCAAAGGGAGTCGTCTGCAGGGACGGAAGAGTATTCAAAGCCAACAAATTTGTTGTCAGCAGCCTCAATCCCACCCAGACCTTTCTGGACATGGTGGGAGAGGACAATTTGGAAACGGACTTCGCCAACAAAGTCAAGAATTTCAAGTATTCCAATACCACCCCGCTGTTCACCTTGCTCCTGGCTCAGAATGAGCGCCTTTACTGGAAGGCAGCCGAGTGGGAGCCCGATGTGAACGATGCCTGGTACCTGATTGCAGGTCTGGAGGGATTTGGCGATATCCCGAAATTATACGAAGACTGCAATGCACGAAGGATTCCCAAAGGGAAGCAATTGCTGGGTGCCCAGCCTGCTCAACATGATCCGACCCAGGCCCCTCCCGGCAAATGTACCTCCTTTTGGTGGCAGCTTGCACCTGGGAATCTGGCCGAAGAGCACGGCGGCCCGGATCACTGGGACGACGTCCGCGAGGAGTTTACTCAGAGTTGCGTCGATCACCTGGCTCACTATGCCGAAAATCTTACACCAGACAATATTGTCGAGCAGTTCGGCCAGACACCGATCGATATTGAGCGCCATCTTCCCAACATGGTGGGCGGAGACATTCAGGTCGGCGAGCTCAGCGAGGACCAGATTCTGGACAAACGTCCTTTTCCTGAATGCGCCCAGTACCGAACTCCCGTCCCGGGTTTGTACCTGTGTGGGGCTTCCTGCCATCCCGGTGGGAACATTACGGGTTCACCGGGCTACAATGCGGCCGGCATCGTCTGCAAAGATCTGGGAATGGAGCCGTGGTGGAATCCCCCGGATGCGCTCGAGCACTGGAAGTCATTGGCCAACGGAGACGAAAAGTAAAAGTCTCAGGGCCGCTTCTAGAACAAAGCCACCTGATCGTGAGGCAAGGCCGGCATCAGAGGTGAGAGTATACGCCGGGTCGCACGAGCCGATAATTTCTTTAATCTAGATTCTCTTGTGCGGATCGTGCACTGCCCAAACGGCTCCTGGCGGCCAGGCTTGCAGATCCCAGCAGCATCCCTATCACCACGCCCCCGATCACCCAGAAGACCTGATTGGAGGCCGGGGTCAAAAGAAGGCCCTGAAGGGTTGTAACGCCCTCTCCCACCACACCTCCTCCTTCGACACTGAAGCGTGGCGCGCTCCATTGAAAAACATAAGCAAGGGAGTAGGACCCCAGAACCATCAAACGGATGCACAGGGAGTAGAGCACAACCAGCTTGGCCAGAGTCACAAAACGAGGCAGTTCCGTGCTGTTGGCCAGCACCAGACCAAAGTAGACAGGAACCAATAACTGAAGCCAGACAACGCCTACGATGGTGTTGATGGCCTGAGGTGCGCCGGATTCCTCCAGCACAATACGCACCACGATTACCCCGAAGGTGACGATCAACGGCCATTTAAGGAGAGTTTTCATTGCCTAAAACTATACTTGAATGAAGCCCGGACCACAAAGCCTCTGTTTCTTTAGAGCTGCTCCGTTGACTCGTGCTGTCGCGCGTTCGTGGAGTTCACGGCTATCTTGTAGCGGCCGCTCTGTGAGCGGCCCATCGGAAAGTCCGGAGCCCTGAAGGGGCGGCATAGAATAGCCTGGGGCGTGAGCCCCAGGTGCGTAGAGTTATCAATAGAAAGAGCCCTGTAAGGGCGATGTCAGATCCATTGGAGGGTTTCCTACATCGCCCTTACAGGGCTCCCTGGTTTGCCAAGCTTTCAATCCTGGAGCTCACGCCCCAGGCTATTTCACATCACCCCTTCGGGGTTCTGGAGCCGATACCACCAATACCCTTCATGTCTTCCACCTTCCGGAAACGTGAAACGTGAAACGTGAAGCCTGAAACCTGCAACGCGCTGGAGTTCCGGAATTACTGAAGGGTCCTCCAGTGTCTCCAACGCCAGAACGGCCTCCTCGCGGACCTCCTCCTCAGGATCATTGAGGGCTTCCAGGCAAGCGGTGAGAACTTCGGGCGTGGCGTCCCAGCCGCTCAGTTCGTTAACGGCATAGGCTCGATCATCCGGGTTGGGAGCATGAAGGGCTTCTTCAATGAGTTGGTCCAGTTCTTCCTTGAGTTCGGCTTCGTCTTCTTCAATTTCGTCTTCGATTCGCGGGCCGCTTCTTTTTCTGGCGCTTCGGTCCTCCCATCCTGGAACCGAACTGAAACCGAGGCCTCCTGAATCTTCTTCTGTCCGGGTGCTGGAAAACTCAGGTGAAGGCTGCCGTGAATCAAATCTTCCCGGGGAAGGGGTTCGTGCTGCTGATCAAGGAGTTGGGATGACTTGCTGGAGGGAGGAGCTCCGAGAAAGATTCCGGTAGAGGCCGAAGGCCACCAGGGCGGAAAGAAGAACAACAATCCACAACTGTTTTGACATGCTGTAAGAAAAGTTTACCTGACTTTCAGAGCAATCGCGCAGGAAGGGCCCGGCCTGCGGAATGCATCGTCCGGGCTAGTTGGACTGTGCCAGTCCATTCGCGTCGTGGACGATTTGTCCTCCAAGAACGGTCAGGACGACCTGGAGGTCGAGAATCTCATCTATCGGAATCGTGAAAAAATCCCTGTCCAGGAT
>JAPYTY010000219.1 GCA_029942065.1 Acidobacteriota bacterium
ATGAGCATGCTCCTGGCCTTCAAATAGCGTCATTCCCTCTTCCCCGCGAGTGATGAGCAGCGAATCAGCGGTTGTCATCTCCAACAACCGCTGACCCGCCTGGATAAAAGAGGACTCATCGACGATTTCAACTCCCGATGCCCTCTCCGCTTCTTTCGTATTGGGGGTCACCAGTGAAGCCCCTCTATAACTGGAGAAATCGTTTCTTTTGGGATCCACGGCCAGAAACTTCTCTTTTTGGCGAGCCTCCCGGATCAGATCCGGAACCAGCACCCGGGACACGACTCCCTTGGCATAATCGGAAACGATGATCCCCTTGGCCTGCCCGAGATAATCCTGGTAGCTGTCCCTGACTTGAGAAAGCAGCTCAGCGGAAGGCCGGTCGATACTTTCACGGTCCGTCCTGCACACCTGCTGGTGCTGAGCAATGATCCGCGTCTTGATGGTGGTAGTTCGTTCAGGAACGCGAATGAGCCCTGCGCTGCTGATCTCTTCCCTCTCCAGCTGCTCGAGCAACTGGTCTCCCGCCTCGTCACAACCCACCATGCCGACCAGCAACGGCTGTGCCTTGAGGACGGAAAGATTACGGGCCACATTGGCCGCACCACCGAGATGAAAACTCTCTTTAACCACTTTCACCACGGGTACAGGCGCCTCAGGGGAGATGCGGTCGACCGTGCCCCAGACGAAATGGTCCAGAATCAGATCTCCCACCACCAGGATGGGCTGATCTGGAAAGCGACTGATAACCTTTTGGAGCTGTTCTTTATCGGTTGAAATCATAACAGTGTCTGGATGGCCTTCAAGACGGGCTCCACGGAAATGGAGCGGATACAGCGCGGTTCATCGTAATGAAGACAAAAATAACCCGGACAGGGCATGCAAGGCAAATCCGATCGAACCAACTCATGGTCCGTTCCCCACGGATACCAGACCTTGAAATCGGAAGATCCCCATACCACCACAATTTTTTTTCCCAATGCCGCCACAATGTGAGTGGACCCGGTGTCATTACCCACATAAAGACTGCAAAACGAACCCAGGGCCGAGAATTTTTTAATTGGCAGGGGTGACACGAACCGGACCTTGGAGTCACAGTCTCGCTGCACGGTCTCCAGCAATGATGCTTCACCGGGACCCGCCGTCATCACCACCTGGTGGTTGTCCTTAACCAAACGATTGGCCAACGAGGCAAATTTTTCGGCCTCCCACTGCTTGGTATCAAAAGCGGCAGCGGGATGAATCATGATGAAGTCTCGCTCGATACCCTCATCAGCCAGCATCTTTTCAATGAATGCCCGATCCTCCGCACCCACCGGGACCCGTGGAGGAGGGATGGGTTCCACGGGAAAGTCCAGGTGCTTCAGAACCGAGAGCTGGTGCTCCACCGTGTGAACCTGTGTTCGCCCCCATACCTGCCGGCAGTCCGGGACTCGAACATTGTAAAGGAAGGCATTCCGACTCTTCAGATAACCGACTCGCCTGGATGCTCCTGACAGGGCAGTCAGAAGGGCACTGGTCGTGCCTCCGTGCAGATCCACGGCCACCGCCGGCTGGAAGGCCCGAATCTTTCGAATAACCCGCAAACGCGCTTTCCACTTGCCGGGCTGGTTATCGATAACAAAAAGATGGTCCACATCCGGGTTGTTCTCGAGAATCTGCTCATAAGGAGCCTCTATCACCACTCCCACCTGCCAACCCGGAACCCGTTTTATCACCGTGAAAATCGGGGTCATCAAAACGGTGTCGCCCAAAGAGCGCAGTCGTGTAAACAAGATACGAGATGGCACGTCACTCTCAGCGTCCAACTCTTTAGTCACCTAGCCGGATGAGGTCTCTTCGGGGGACTCGATGGTGGCCTCATCGATGAGCATGACCGGGATATCGTCCCGGATGGGATAGACTCGATTACAGGAGACACACTTGAGGCCGTCTCCACTGGAAGTGAGTTTAACCTCAGCCTTACAAGCGGGACAGGCTAAGATATCGAGCAGTTCCTGACTGATGGCCATGGGTTGACTCCTTTCCAACGAAAACCAACTGGTCATTGGCAACTGACAATATACAAGGATACCTGAACCAGCGGCAATCGATAAGGGAACAAAAGGGGTGGAGCCAGGAGAAGTGTGCTGCGCACGTTAACCCGGATTACGCATAATCCGGGTTGGAGAAACTCCTCGCTAAAGCTCGGAGTGGAGAAGCGCGCTACGCGCGCAGAGAACCAGAACGGCTAAGGTGTTGAATTTTCGGATTTCCTGTCTGTGGTCTGTGGTCTGTGGTCTGTTGGTCTGTGGCCAGGGGTCAACTCCCCAGTTTCACCGTCACCAGCTTGCGGTACCGGGCTCCATCAGACTTCAGGATACTCTGGTAGAGGTGGAACTCCTGCACCTTGAGAACGCCCGCATGCTCTTGAGTTCCCTGCCCTTCAATATGATCGATCAGAGCGGAAAAACTTTTCAGGGACTTGAACCTCAACAAAGTCAAATGGGGGTGAAAGGGTCGATCCTGGACGGGAAAACCCAGAGGTTCGAGGCTTTGTTGCAGGTTCCCCTGCAGGTCGCTGAGAACCTCGGCGGGGTACACCCCGATCCAGAGAATTCGAGGTCTGCTCAGATTCGGAAAGACCCCTAGTTTTCGGATTTCCAAACTGAAGGGCATCGATTCCCTTCCCGTCTCCTGTAGAACCTTCTCGATTTGCGCTACCTTCTCCTCCTCGATATTTCCCAAAAATTGAAGGGTCAGATGAAGCGAACGGGCTCTGGCAAACCGGCCCTCCAGATTGAGTTCCCGGAGGCGATCGCCGATCTCTCGACAACGCTGCAACACGGATTCAGAAACGGAAACAGCGACAAAAGCACGAATCACAATCCATTCCTAGCATCTGCTGGTGGTACTGTCCAACTCGTTCTTTCGTTTCTTCGTTCTTTCGTTTTTTCGTGCAATTGTTGATCGAATCGGCGCACTGAGGACCTCCCTCACTGCTGGAATTGTCTCCTGAACTGATATGGAACAGTAGGAGCGTACTGAGTACGCCCCTACTGTGTTGTTGAGATCGGAGAAATAAGACAAAGTAAAGATTTTTCTTCTCTGTGCCTTTTTGTCTCTGTGGTGAAATTTCTTTCTGTGTCTTGATGGTGAAGGCACGCCGGTCAGCTGGTCAGCCAGTTCGGGCTCTTTAAAAGAGCCCGTCTGAGCCAGTCCAGGGCGTGCCGGCAGGCCCGCATCCGAATAGCCTCTCGGGTACCCGGGAATCGCTCCTTCCGGACCTTCGTTTCCTGGTCATCAGAGAAACCGATAAAAACCAGACCCACAGGCTTTTCCGGAGAACCTCCTTCCGGTCCCGCAATCCCTGTTACGGAAAGGCCAAAGTCCGCCCCCGTTCTCTCCCGAATACCACAAGCCATTTGCCGGGCCACCGATTCACTGACGGCTCCGAAACGCTCAAGGACTTCCCGATCCACACCTACCAGATCGACCTTCAGGTTGTTGCTGTAACAGACGACTCCACCCCGAAAATAGTCCGAACTGCCGGGCACATCGGTGAGGATTTTACCCATCAACCCTCCAGTACAGGACTCTGCCGTGGCCACGCTTTTTCCGGATTTCCGAAGTATCCCTCCCACCACCTCTTCGAGGCTTTCCTCCTGGTCGGTAAACAATGACTCGCCCAGCTTTTCAACCAGCCGTGATTGGAGTTCTTCCAGCTGGCTTTCAGCCAGTCCCTGATCAGCTTCTCCCACCCAGTATAAAAAAAGTTCAATAATGCCGGGAGAAGAGAGAATGGTCGTTTCAATCTGTGGATACGACGTGTAAATGGGTCCGATTGCTGAATCCACCACTGATTCGGCCTGGGATGCCACCTTCAGGCGCCGTTGAAACGCCTGGGTAATCTGCTTGTGTTTGCCAACCAACTCCATCACCTGATCCATCATGGGCTCAAGCTCACGAGGTGGTCCCGGAAGTAAAAACAAAAGCGCCTTTCCCTCCCTCAGGAACAGTCCCGGAGCACTGCCGTTAGGGTTCTCGATGGGCTCGGCTCCTTCAGGAACCATAGCCTGGCGAAAGTTATTTTCGGTGATCTTGAATCCGGCTCGCTGAAAACGCGCTTTCAACCCGCTCACCAGGGTAGGATCCAACTCCAGCTGGAGCCCCAACGCTTCAGCGACCACTTCCCGGGTAATGTCGTCATGGGTTGGGCCCAATCCGCCTGTGAGAATGACGACCTCAGAATCATGAAGAGCCGTCCCCAAGGTGCGGCGAATCTCCTCCCCACGATCCCCTACCACGAATTTTCGCATCACTCGGATTCCGGACTCATTGAACCGTCTGGTAATAAAGAGTGAATTGGTGTCAAGGCGTGAAGGTGTTAACAACTCCGTTCCGACAGCAATGATCTCCGCTCTCATAGCGCCCTTTTACCAGAAAACCCGGTACCAGAAAAGCACGAGTCTAGCCAGACAGGAGCCACAGCAGGATGCTCAGCGATACACCGGTATAC
>JAPYTY010000220.1 GCA_029942065.1 Acidobacteriota bacterium
CTCCCCTACATGCTGGTGGTTGGCGAACGAGAGGCGGAAGGTGATACGGTGGCCGTTCGGAGTCGATTGGAG
This sequence comes from Acidobacteriota bacterium, assembly GCA_029942065.1. Lineage (GTDB taxonomy): Bacteria > Acidobacteriota > UBA6911 > RPQK01 > JADFOI01 > JAPYTY01. Next base: position 73 of record JAPYTY010000220.1, read on the forward strand.
GGGGAGCAGGGAAATATGAGTGTTGAAGGCTTTTCCGACCTGGTTCGTGATCTGGTAAATAAAAAAAATTCAATCTTTCAATCCGATTTGAGACAATAGTGCGGTATGCTGAATGAGTCGACCCGGCTGGGTTGGTTAAAGTCGTTGATCGAGGAGAACAGGAATTAATAGAACCCGGGTAAACCATCAGATTAGGGCACGTGAACTTCGAGTGATTGATGAGGATGGAACACAGTTGGGAGTTATGAAAACTGGACAGGCTCTCAGTCTTGCAGAAGAGAGAGCGTTAGATCTGGTCGAAGTCGCACCCACGGCACAGCCTCCGGTGTGCCGCATCATGGACTTTGGCAAGTACCGATATGAACAGAGTAAACGGGCTCAGGAGGCGAAAAAGAATCAGAAGACGGTCCAGGTCAAGGAAGTGAAGTTTCGACCCAAGATCGATGAACATGATTTTCAGTTCAAAAAGAATCATATAATCAGGTTTATAAAGGAAGAAAACAAGGTGAAAGCCACGGTGATGTTTCGAGGCAGGGAAGTTACTCACGCCGACATTGGAGAGCAGATTCTACGACGTTTGATGGGAGAGTTGGAAGATATCGCTGATGTGGAACGAGAGCCCAAGCTGGAAGGGCACACAATGACAATGATTCTCAATCCGAAGAAACCGGCTTAGGTAGATACTCAGTTATGAAACAAAAGACCAAGCGAGCCGCAGCCAAACGTTTTAAGCTGACGGGAACAGGCAAAATCAAAAGAAGGCGAAGTCATCACAGTCATATCTTGACGAAGAAGTCATCGAAGCGAAAACGCAGCATGAGGAAATGGGCAGGCATCAGTTCCACCGATGAAAATCGTGTGAAAATGATGCTGGGACTGAAATAGGTTTACCGTTATGGCTCGAATAAAACGCGGAAATAGACGACTCCTGCGCCGGAAGAAGATTCTCAAAGAGGCGAAGGGTTACTGGGGAACAAAGAGTAAACTGCGGCGATCTGCCAAGGGTCAGTTGTTAAAATCGGGCGCCTATGCTTACCGTGACCGAAGACAGAAAAAGAGAACCTTTCGCCGACTCTGGATTATTCGTATCGGGGCTGCTGTCAAGCAACATGGGTTTTCCTACAGTCAATTCATCTACGGTCTGAAAAAGGCGGGTATCGAGTTGAATCGAAAGGTGCTGGCGGATATAGCTGTACGCGACCAAAGGGCGTTCCAACAGATCGTTCAGACAGCTAAAGAGGCGGCCTCCGACTAGCTGGTGCCTGCAGCCAGGGTAAACGGCTTCTGGATAGCCATCGGCCCTTCCTGACTCACTCACGACGATAATGAAATCGGCTCAAGACAGAGTTCATCCTTTATGGGACGAGTTTTGTCGAGATCTGGAGTTGGCCTCAAGCCTGGAAGACCTCTCCGATCTGAGGGACAAGTACCTGGGTCGAAAAAAGGGCCTCATCAGCCGGGAGTTAAAGAAACTGGGGGGGCTTTCTTCTGAAGAGCGCTCTGCAGTGGGCCAGCAACTCAACCAGCTCAAGGGCCAGGTCCAGGACGCATGGTCCGAGCGGCAGGACAGGCTCAAAAATCAAGAGCGTGAAGCAACCCTGACCCAGGAACGAATTGATGTCACCTTGCCCGGGTACCCCTTCCCGGTGGGTGGGATCCACCCACTCAGGCGGGTGCGTCGGGAAATGGAAGAAATCTCCGTTCGGATGGGATTCACCGTCGTGACCGGTCCCGAGGTGGAGTCGGATTACTACAATTTCGAAGCTCTGAATATTCCCAAAGGGCATCCGGCTCGTGACGATCAAGACACCCTGTATCTTTCCGATACGCTTCTGCTTCGAACCCATACCTCTCCGGTGCAGATCCGGACCATGGAAAAGCAGAAGCCTCCCATTCGCATCGTGGTTCCGGGTCGCGTTTTTCGGCGTGACGCAGTCGACGCCACCCACAGTCCCATGTTTCACCAGATGGAAGGTCTTGTCGTTGATGAGGGGATCACCCTGGCGGATCTCAAGGGCACCCTGGAAGTCTTTTTGAGAGAGTTGTTTTCTTCCGAGACCCGGGTGCGATTCCGACCCAGCTTTTTCCCATTTGTTGAGCCGGGAGCCGAGGTTGATATCAGCTGTATCTTCTGTGACGGAGAGGGTTGCCGGGTATGCAAAGGCAGTGGATGGATCGAGATCATGGGTGCCGGCATGGTCCACCCTCGAGTGTTCCAGATGGTGGGGTACGATTCGGAGCGATACACGGGTTTTGCCTGGGGAATGGGAATCGACCGCATTGCTATTTTGAAGTACCAGGTGGATGATCTGCGCTTGTTTTTTGAAAATGATATTCGCTTCCTCGGTCAGTTTTAACTTAAGAAAATGAAAATCAGCTATCAATGGCTCCAGGAATTCGTCGATATCAGAAGCCTGGATGTTGAAGTCCAGGGTCTCGCCGAAGCGCTCACCCGGATGGGGCTGGCCGTCGAGGAAGTGATCGAACTGAAGGACGATTCTGTCTTGGATCTCGAGGTGACCACCAATCGCCCCGACTGTCTCAATCATCTGGGGGTGGCACGGGAAATTTCCGCCCAGTTCCGGATACCGTTCGGCCTGCCCGACTTTGCCTCACCGGAGCAGGTCAAAGAGTCGGCTGGGTTGTCCATTCAAGTGGAAATTGAGGATGAAAACCTTTGTCCACGCTATGCCGCGGGTATTCTTTCCGGAATAAAGGTGGCGGAATCTCCCGATTGGCTCAAGAAAAGGCTGGAGGCTCTCGGGCAAAGGCCCGTAAACAACATTGTGGACGCCACCAACTATGTGTTGCTGGAGATCGGGCATCCGCTGCATGCCTTTGACTACGAAAAGCTCCAGGAACATCGGATTGTCGTTCGCCCGGCCAAATCAGGAGAGGGCCTGACCACATTGGATGGTATCAATCGTCAGCTGGATCCTTCCATGCTGGTAATTTGCGATGCTCGGAAACCGGTGGCTCTGGCCGGTATCATGGGAGGAGAGGAGAGCGAGATCTCTGAAGGGACCCATACGATTCTGCTCGAGAGCGCCTATTTTCATCCGGCTTCGGTCCGTAAAACCGCCAAAACACTGGGAATCCGTTCAGAAGCGGCTTTTCGCTTTGAAAGGGGAGCTGATCCGGAAATTCCCGTAAAGGCTTTGAACCGTACGTGCCGCTTGATTCAGGAAATCGCGGGGGGAGTCCTGGAAGGGCCCGTGGTGGACGAATTTTCCAAACCTCAGTCGAAGGAACCGGTCCCGTTGCGCCAGGAGCGCATTGAAGCGCTGATCGGGGTGCCTATCGATGCGGAGTTCATCACTCAGACCCTGTCTTATCTGGAATTCGAGGTCTCCGAAAGTGGAAAGAAGCGCTGGCAGGTCCAGGTCCCTAGTTTTCGTGTCGACGTCCAGATGGAAGAGGATCTGGTGGAAGAAGTGGCCCGACATTACGGATATGACCAAATCGAAAGCACTTACCCGGAAGCGACTGGAACTGGAAGCTTTCACCCCAGTCAGGAGCATGAACAGATTCTGCTAGGCACTCTGGAAGGCCTCGGTTTCATGGAGGCTTTCAATTACGTTTTCACCAACTTGTCCCGTGAACAACGATTCTGGGGCGAGACTCCCCCCATGGCGGCCATCTCCAATCCGTTGACCGACCAGGACACTCATCTGCGCACCAGTCTGGTCCCTGGGCTGATTGAGGCACTACGGCACAATCTCAATCATGGAAACAAGAATGTCAGACTCTTTGAATTCGGAAAGGTCTTTATTCCCGGTGAATCAGGCGATCGGGAAGATCTCGAGGAGATTCCCAGACTTGGTCTGGTCGCCAGTGGAGCCTTCTATCAGCCGTTTTGGAACACCTCTCAGGACGCCTTTCACTTCCACCATCTCAAAGGCCTGGTGGAGAGCTTGGTGTCGAGGGTGGGTCTAAAGGCCCGCTTTGAAGTGACTTCCGATGTTCCCTTTCTTCATCCGGGTGTTTCCTCCCGGGTTGCAGTGGATAAAAGAGAGTTGGGTATTTTGGGGCAGTTTCATCCCCAACTTCAGGAGGACTACAAGTTCTTGGATCCGGTCCTGATCGCCGAATTATCCCTGGAACCCTTATACCAGAGCCCTCTTGTGGAACCTCGGTACGAAAGTCTGGGGAAATTCCCTTCGGTCGAGAGAGATCTCTCTTTTGTCGTTGACAAGGAGGTGGAATACTCTAAAATGGTATCAGTCGTTGGGGAACTGGAAATCCCGGATCTTCACGGCGTACAGCTCCTAGATCTCTACCAGGGCCCAAAGCTTCCTGTGGGCAAGGTTAGCTTGGCTATGCGGTTGACCTTTTCCAATCCGGAGAAAACGTTAACGCAGGAGGAGGTGAATCGCTTCACCGAGGACATCTTTTCGGTGTTGAAG
>JAPYTY010000221.1 GCA_029942065.1 Acidobacteriota bacterium
GTTTAGGAGAACCCACAGAAGCGGTCAACCGGGCCCTTTGGGGCCAGGTTGAAATACTTAGTCCTATTGAAATGTTAGTTTGTTCGGTTAAGGTAAGTTTGGCAATATTGGGTCAGCCTCGAGGGGAGCAAAGAGCCAATGACTTTCATTATTTGTGAGCCTTGCATTGAAACCAAGGATACCGCTTGTGTGGATGCCTGTCCGGTGGATTGTATTCATCCTCGCAGCGACGAGGGGACTTTCGAACCGGAAACGATGTTGTATATTGATCCCGAAGAGTGCATCGACTGTGGTGCCTGTGTACCGGAATGTCCTGTTGAAGCAATTTTTCCAGAGGACGAGGTTCCCGAGCAGTGGCTGAATTACATCGATATCAACTATGAGTGGTATGGGCAGAAAAAATAGAAGCCCTCTTTCAGTGACTTTGTGTATTTGAGATAGTGCCTCGATGGCGATTGTGGATTGGGTTATTGTCGCTGTTTACTTTTTGCTCAGTTTCGGAGTGGCTGCTTACTACTCGAAACGAGCAGGAAAGGATACAAGCGAGTTCTTTCTCTCCGGCCGCAACCTACCCTGGTGGCTGGCAGGGACCTCAATGGTCGCCACCACCTTCGCAGCCGACACGCCTCTGGCTGTAACCGAACTGGTAGCCCAAAACGGCATCGCCGGAAACTGGCTGTGGTGGAACTTTCTTTTTGGTTCCATGTTCACGGTTTTTTTCTTCGCCCGATTATGGAGGCGAGCGGGCGTGATCACCGATGTGGAATTCATCGAGCTCCGCTATTCGGGGAAACCGGCGTCCTTCCTGAGAGGATTCAGGGCTCTTTACCTGGGACTTTTCATCAATACCGTGGTGATCGGGTGGGTGAACGTGGCCATGGCCTCGATTCTGGTGGGCATGTTCGACATCTCACCGGAAGAGGTTCGGTATTATGTTTTCGCGGCGATGGCCTTCGTGGCAATTTATTCAGCTTTGGCGGGTCTTTGGGGGGTTGCAGTTACCGATGTGCTGCAATTTCTGATTGCCATGACCGGGAGCCTGGTTCTGGCCATTGTCGTGCTTCGCCTGCCCCAGGTCGGCGGTGTTGCCGGACTGAAAAGTCAATTGCCTGAGTCTGTCTTTCGGTTTACTCCCGAAATCTATTCGGGTGTGGGAACGGTGGCCTACGAAGGTGTGCTGACATTGAGCGTCAGTTCGTTTATCGCGTACATCTTCATTCAGTGGTGGGCCGCCTGGTATCCGGGCGCGGAGCCTGGCGGAGGCGGCTATGTGGCCCAGCGGATGATGTCAGCCAGGGATGAAAAGCATTCCTTACTGGCAACTCTGTGGTTCACCATCGCCCATTTCTGTCTACGACCCTGGCCCTGGATTCTTGTGGGATTGGCCAGCCTGGTGCTGTATCCGGAACTCGATCTAGCCGACAAGAAGCTGGGCTATGTCTACGCTATGCGAGATTTCCTTCCGGTGGGCTTAAAAGGGCTTTTGGTGGCGGCCTTCTTCGCCGCCTATATGTCCACCGTGGCAACCCAGCTCAACTGGGGAACTTCCTATATCGTGAACGATTTCTACCGGAGGTTCGTCCGAACGACGGCTTCGGAGAAGCACTACGTGCTGGCTTCCAGACTTGCCACCCTGATGCTCATGATTGCTTCGGTCCTGGTGACGCTGGTGATTCAGACCATCTCCGGAGCCTGGCAGTTTGTCATCGAGTCCGGAGCAGGACTGGGCTTGGTGCTGATTCTGCGATTTTTTTGGTGGCGGATCAATGCCTGGAGTGAGGTCAGTGCTACCGTGACTCCTTTCCTTGTGTACGCCTACCTCAAGGGCTACACCAGTATTACTTTTCCGGACTCGCTTTTTTATATCGTGGGAGTGACCTCTGTCGTGTGGATCCTGATTACCTTTCTCACATCACCCGTTGACGAACAGCATCTCATCCGTTTCTATCGACGAGTCCATCCCGGGGGGATGGGTTGGCGCAAGGTGGCAAACCAGGTTCCCGAGGTCCGAGACAATACGGAATTTTCGTGGTTGTTTCTGGACTGGATCTGCGGGGTGATTCTAGTTTATTCGGTTCTGTTCGGAGTCGGCAAAACCATCCTGGGAGAGCCCCTTTTGGGGGGCGCCCTTCTGGGACTGGGCCTGGTGGCGGGAGGGGTGATCTACTGGGACCTTTCCCGGCGCGGATGGGGGGAAGTCACGGGTCCGGATCCATGAACCACAGACCACAGACCGGGCTCTGGTCTTCGACCAGCGCGTTCCAAGTTCCAGGTTCCACGTTTCACGTTCCAATTTGGCATGATCTTACAGCCTGTTGTAGGGGCGCACTGAGTGCGCCCACAGCAGGGACCGGGATGCCCGGAAAGGCTGCACGACCGTGCGCACTCCCACTGTGTTGGCCGGGATTGGAGATAGAAGACAAGGAAAGGAATTTTCTTCGCTTCGCTCAGATAAAGGCGGCTTCTCTGTGTCTTTGTGTCTTTGTGGTGAAGTCCGTTCCGGCTCAGGCGACCTTCTTTGAGCTGGACTCGGAAGCAAGACCAAGAAAGGAGTGATGAACTGCGTGAAGAAGGCTCAGTTTTCCAGCGGGCAGGGCATCCAGGCTACACTGATGAAGTTGTGGGTCGTCCTGGAAGGTATACCAGCAGATGATGCTCTCCAGCTCAATGTGCCCTTCTGTAAGGGGAAGGTTTTTGCTGCTCTCCATAGTGAACTCCTTACTGTTATACCGTCTTGATCAGCACGGAACTTAAGTTTTTCCGGGCTAACTTGTCCTGGTTGGAGGCGAACTGAAGCGGCTATCCGGGGTAGATCCGGGCTTGGGGGAAAATTATTGACAGGGTACTCCGGAGGCTTCAAATACGACCCGGGAAGGAGACTGGCGTGACTTGAAACCCATGCCCCGACAGCCATAGGGGAATTGACGGTTCCAGGTCACATAGAAGAAGCGACAACGTCTGCAAGCTATCTGATCCACGGGGAAATATTTTTTTTTGCATTCTATGGGTTCATGTTTCTCAGGGGACAAAAGTTGGTACCGCCTACTTGTCGGAACGTTGGTAGGGCGGTATTAGCCCTTTTCCTGCTTCTGGAGTGACCGTGCATCACTTCTGCCTGAGGTCCATCTCCCGGGCATTTTCAGCGATCACCGTAAGGACCAAGGCATCACCGCATAAAAAAACGGAAAAGTCGGACGGGTCGCCTCCCGTCAGCTATTATGTCCTAATCACCAGTTGTGATGAAAAACGAGAACTCCTACACCGACTGCACACTCCGGGTTCGCTATGCCGAAACCGACCAGATGGGTGTGGCGTATCATGGGAATTACTTGATCTGGTTCGAGGTGGGTCGATCGGAATTTTGCCGCCAGCATGGGTTTTCGTATCAGGAGATGGAGCAGACCACCCAGCGTTTTTTGCGGGTGGCCCAGGTCCAGTGTCGCTACCTGGCGCCGCTTCAGTATGATGCCGAGTTTGTGGTTCGTACCCAGCTGAAGGCGCTGCGCCGACGGATCGTCACTTTTGGCTACCAGTTGATCGATTTCGACAGCAAAAAGGTTTATGCCCGGGGAGAAACCATTCATGTGGTCACTGATGAAAACGGGAGGCCCAGGAGCTTTCCCAAGCGATTTGAGCATTTGCTGATCGACGGAAGGGGCTCCGAGAGTTGATGGCATTACCAGGGTCCAGCTCCGATAATCGGGTTGAGATCTTCCAGCCGGACCAGAAGGACCGGTGGCGCCAGGTTGAGCCCTCCATCTGGTCACCCACCAGCGAGGAACAGCTAGACCACAGGAAGCAGTCTCTGTTGGCGACTCTGTGGGATCAGCCCAGGAGACTGGAGCCGCAATTTCTGTACGATGAGCGGGGTTCCGAGTTGTTCGAGCAGATCTCAACCCTGTCGGAGTATTACCTGACCCGTACCGAAGAAGCCATTCTCCTGAAGGAGGCGGAACGGATGATTTCGATGGCTCCCGTCGAGGCTATCGTGGAACTGGGTGCGGGCTTTTCCAAAAAGACACGGCATCTTTTAAGGGAGCAGGTGAGCCAACGACAGCAAACGGCTTTTGTTGCTATCGACGTGAGTCTTTCTTCCTTGGTGGGGTCCAGAGAGTCGATCGAAAAAATATTTCCTGAAATCCAGTTTCATGGATTACTGGCTCGTTATGAGGAAGGGATTTCCTGTGTCGACAGCAGTCTCTCAACCTTGTTCGCTTTCCTGGGAAGCAGTGTGGGAAACTTCGATCGTTTTGAGTTTGCTCGGTTCTTCCAGCTGGTGAGAAAGTGCATGGGGCCCCAGGACTATTTTCTTCTCGGAGTCGATTGCGACAAGGAGAGAGAGGTGATCGAGGGAGCCTACAACGATTCACAGGGAGTTACCGAACAGTTCATTTTGAATGTTTTCAACAATGTGAATAAAATTCTGGGGGGTAATTTTGATCTC
>JAPYTY010000222.1 GCA_029942065.1 Acidobacteriota bacterium
GCCCAGGGCACGGTGAGCCTGTTAAATGAGTACTTCACCGTCATGGTTGACTGCATTCAAAAGGAAGGAGGAATACTCGACAAGTTCATCGGTGACGCCATCATGGCGGTTTTCGGAACTCCGCTTCCCCACGGCGATGATGAAGACCGAGCAGTTCGGGCCGGCATCTCCATGTTGACCGACTTATCCGTCTATAACCATGAGAGGGCAACCCATGGAAAACTGCCCATCAAGATGGGGATTGGAATCAATACCGGCCTGATCGTCTCCGGCAACATTGGCTCTCCCAAACGAATGGATTTCACCGTGATCGGAGACGGAGTCAATCTGGCTGCCCGCCTGGAGAGCGCCTGCAAGCAATATGCGGCCAATCTCCTTATCAGCGAACATACTCTCAAGAAACTCCGTGGCATCTATCGAGTGCGCGAACTTGACCAGGTGATCGTCAAGGGGAAAACTCAGCCGGTTGGGGTCCATGAGGTACTGGACTACCATTCAGAAGAGACCTTCCCCAATCTGATGGAGGTACTCAACCATTTCAAGGACGGCGTGACCAAGTACCGGCGCAGAAAATGGGACAAGGCCATCGATGCCTTCAAGGAGGCACTCACACTGAACGAGGCCGACAGGATCTCACAGATTTATATCGACCGCTGCCAGCATTACAAGGAAAACTCCCCGCCGAAGGATTGGGCAGGAGTGTGGACCATGACCTCGAAATAGGGGCGCTGTGTTGCCGCAGCCTACCGGACCCTGCTTCCCGGTGCCACTTCACTTTCGGGCTGCAACAGGACGGGTCGCCCATTGACATCTGCGGCGATGATCATCCCATGACTGGTCTGCCCTCTGAGGGTTCTGGGCTCGATGTTCAGCAAGACCGGCATTTCCTTACCTCTCAGAGCGTCCAGGTCGGGAAAGCATTCCGCCATTCCAGCCACGATTTCCCGCTGCTCCTCCCCCACATCAAAAGTGAATTTCAGGAGTTTGTCCGCACCTGAAACCTTCTCCACCGCCAGGACCTTCCCGATACGGATATCCAGCTTGTTGAATTCTTCAAGGGTCACCATAAAGTCCCTATTATGCATGAATTCTTTATTGCTTCGCCAACGCCTTGACCTGAGCGAAGCGAAGCAACCCGGACATCATCCGCCGGGCTAGCCCGCATTTCTCACACCTTCTCGTCACGAAGCGGCGGAAGGGCCGGCCTGACAAGGCGCGCGACCGAGGCCCCCGCAAACGTACTGTAGGGTACGTTGAGGAGGCCGAGGGAGCGGAACACAGTCAGGACGGATCATGGCGCCGCAGTAGAGGGGGGGTGTGAAATGCGGGCTTACAGTCGATCGGACGGTATCTTTCAATTCGATCCTCTAGTATCATTTCAAGATCCGACCCTGGGCGTCTCAGGCCTGGCTTTTTGTTATGGAAAAACGCAAAGTTACCCGGACCAACTATCTTCTGACCGGCGTCGCCAACGTGGAAACGGACGACGACGGCGGGTATCGAATGATCGATGTCACCGCCCGGGATGTCAGTGCCTAGGGCGCCTATCTTTATGCAGAGACAGGTAACCCTCCCGAACCAGGCCAAAAGGTGAGAGCCCTGCTCCACTCGGCCCCCGAGTTGAAGAACTCGACCATGATGTTTCAAGCAACCGGCGTGGTGACCCGGCTGGAAGATGACCAACCGGATCGAAAACCCGGCTTTGCCGTCCAGTTTGAAGAGAAGCCCGACTCCAGTAAAGGATGACCTCCTCCTTCGTGTCTTGGGCTCAGCAGATTCCCCCTCTCGAAGGTCCGACTGCCTCCAATCAAACCAACCATCGCGCTTGTCTTGAGGACCGGGAACCCATAGAATCTATCCATGCATCATCCGGGCTAAACCCTTGGCTGAAAAGGGCCGAGAGTTCATGCCTCAAACCAGGAGTAAAACAATGGCCGATAAAACATACGACATAGCGATTGTGGGTGCCGGTTTTTCAGGGCCAATTCTGGCTGCCAACATAGCGGAAAAAGGCGTCAAGCAAGGCACTGGAGACCGGCTCAGGATTGCCTTGGTCGAGGCTGGGCCTCACATGGAGGGCACTCACCGACCCGGTTATGGAGCACCCGTTCGCCGCCGGAGAATCACCAATCTGGTGGGAGGAGATCCTGCCTTCCACTGGGATGATGGCGGCGCCCGTGTGGTTGGGGGAAGTTCTCTTCATTGGCAGGCTTCGGCTTTTCTTCCCTACCCGATCGACTACGTCCACTGGCAGGAAGAAACCGGGGTCGACTGGACCCCCGACAAACTCCGACCTGGAGTAGAAGAAACCCGGCGGGAATTCAACGTCCACGAATATCCCGAAGAAGAGAATACCCGGGGCAACCGGTTGTTCAACGAGGTTGCCACACGGATGGGCTACCAAACCTTTCGCCAGCAGGGAGCACGGCGTAACTGCATTTACTGTGGCTTTTGCGCGGGCGCCCACATGTGCCGATACGATGCCCGCTCCAGTACACTTGGATATGTCGATAAGGCGCTCAAGCTCGGCGTCGACATTCTGGCCGGCACGGAGGTTGAAAGGGTCCTGATCGAACCCACGGGAAAGCGTGGTGTGGCAAGCGGGTTGATCTGTCGCAACGCCGAGTCCACCTATGCAATACCGGCGGATCACATCATCATGGCCTGTGGATTCCGAAAAACGCCCCTCCTTTTGATGCGCTCCGGATATGGGCCTCCGGAGTGGGGCGGGAATCCCATCACCGTGGTCAACCCGAATATCGGAAAACACATCGATGGCCACCCCAGGATCCCCGGGATCAGCGCAATCTTTGACGAAGCTCTGGGTGATGGATTGGTGGGAAGTGTCAGAGGGTACTTCATCATCCACGATGACCGGCCGGATGGCCTGGGAAGGCTTCTGCTTCGGGCCGACCTGGGAGGCGGTGCCTATCCCCAGACAACCGCTTTGAACCGCTTTGCACCGGAGTTCGGCCAGGCCCACAAGGATTGGATGAAAAACAAAGGTATCTTACGAACGGGTTCTCTGAATCCCAGCATGGCCAAGGCCAAAGGTCGCTGGTCTTTCGACCCCAGAGGCAACCTGGTTTACAGCGGCGACCACTCCATGGTCGTTCGCCGCGCCCGAGAGGGCCTCGAGATTGCGCACGGCATCCTCACCGAAATGGGAGCCCGTGAGATCACCTCCAAGGATATCCCGGCCCGCATCAACTCCGCCACGCGCGGTTCCCACCTGGTGGGCTCGTGCCGGGCCGGAACCGATCCCGGAACCTCGGTGGTCAACCCTTATTTCGAATCGCACGATGTCGACAACCTGTACATCTGCGACGCCAGCGTTATTCCCCGGGTGACGACCGGCAATACCGGAACACCTCAAGCGGCGGTAACGGTGTTCGGGGCGGCGCGCATCGTGGAGCGCCACTTCCAGCGTTAGCCCGGATGATGCACAGTTTGGCTTCGCTTCTCTCAGATGAAGGCGGCGATGCAGTAGAGTTCATGCATGATGCGGGCTAAGATCAGTCCGGCTTTTCCTCTGCCTGGGCCAGGAACTTCAGAAGCCGTTTCTGCTCCTGGTCCTCCGGTTGAAGGAACTCCACCGCCACCAGAGATCCGCCTTGATCGGATTCGCAACGAACCACCCAGCCGAGCGCGTTGACAGGCTGGGAGGGGATTTGAAGGGTCAATTGCAATTGATCACCCTCCGCCAGGGGCAGTTCACTCACACACGATAAACCATTGACGCTTATATCCCGGGTGCTTGCCTGCACCAGTTCCTGGCTAATGATTTCAGGTTTGACTGCTTCGAAGATCATGAATGTGAAAGGAATCGAGACCTGTACCCTTGAATTTTTCCCTTGATCAGGGGCACCCCCTCACTGGTCAGGGAGAATGTAACAGTCCTCTGCTCCCCGTCAGAAACTGTTTCCACCGCCCCATCCCAGCAATACAGCACCCCCGCCTCGATACAGATGACCCGGATCAGGTCTCCTTCTTCAAAAGACCACCCTGCCGTCGGCCTGGTGGACTGCAGGTGAAGTGTTCCAGCGGAGACTCTGGTTATCTTGGAAGGAAGCTCACTGCCGGGTTTCTGTAACGAAGAAACAATGACGCGCCGTCCGACTTCCAGAAGAGGCGAGGTTCCCATAGCTGCGTTCTTGGTCATCATTGTTCCTCTTTCGGAGGTTCAGCGAACCTTTCATCTCGATAGACTTCACATGCCGATGAAAGTCATTCGGAATAACGCACCCTTCAACCTCCTCCTCGGCAAGTAAAATCTGTCCCCACTCCACCCTTGGCCTGCAGGATGCATGGTCCGGGATAACAGCTGGTGAAAGCTTTGTGAGGAATTTCACCCTTGTAATAAACTATAATCATCTCAGTTTTTAGCGAGGGCAGCTCCCAGGGAGGTTGGATCTTAAAAACAGCGCAGTTTCA
>JAPYTY010000223.1 GCA_029942065.1 Acidobacteriota bacterium
TCCCTGGATCCCGCCATCGTTGTTCTTGTGGACCGCTACTCCCGGGAATACATGAAGGGGAGCGGTCCGGAATGGAGACTGGTGAGGACCCCGGAGTTCATGAGCTACATCATGCTGTCCTTGATCTATGTGGAGTCAAAGGGAAATACCCATGCCGTCGGTGATGGAGGCAGAGCCCGGGGACTCACTCAAATTTGGGTTTCCACCGCACAGGACTATGGTGAGGTAACGGCCGAAGCTTTGCATTCTCCGGAGACGAATATCTCCTTCGGCTTCAAGCATTTTCATCAGCTGCTCAAGAAGTATCAGGGGAATTTTGCCTTGACCCTTTATGCCTGGAATCGCGGAAGCCGCAAGGTCGACCGACTCCTGGCCTACGGCGAGTCGCCTGGGAACGGCTATGCCAGGAAGGTGTACGAGGCGGCTCTGGTCAACAACCGGGAACGGCTGCTGGTGGGCACCCCTTAAGATCCCGATTGGACCGGATCAACCCGCAGAAGAGGACGCCGAATCGGGCGGAATGGGGGATGCAGTGGTCGTCAGGGAAGGCCGGCCGAGGGATTCCGCTTCCTTGAACACGGGCTCCATGTCGGGAGCATACTGTTTCTTGTTGTAGCCGTAAATCTCGTACAGCGACTTGAAAATTCCGGGTCCTGCGGAAACCTCCACATCGTGGGGAGTGAACTGGCCGGGGTGCTTGTATCCCGCCGCATGGGTCACCGCGTTCAATTCAATGCGAAAGGTTTCAATGTAGGCCTGAGCCCGGTGGGCGTTCTCCTCCACGTGAAGGCCGCGCTGGCGCCACCAGCTGTGGGTCGTGACCCCGGTGGGACAGCTGCCCAGGTGGCATTTCTGGGCCTGAATACATCCGATGGAGAGCATCGACTCGCGAGCGACGTTGATCAGATCGGCTCCCAGGCAGATGGCAACAATCGCCCGGTCGGGAAAGCCCAGTTTGCCGGACGCGATAAAGGTAATATCGTCGGTTAAACCCGCTTCGTGGAAGATCGCGTAGACGCGGGTAAAGGCCAGCCTGAAGGGCAGGGACACGTGGTCGGCCAGGGCCAGAGGAGCCGCCCCGGTACCCCCTTCGCCGCCGTCGATGGTAATAAAATCGGGTCCCCGGCCCTGGGCCTTCATCTTATCGGCCAGCTCGTAAAAAAACTCAAGCTGTCCGACGGCCGACTTGATTCCGACCGGACGCCCTGAGGTTTCGGCAATCTTATCCACGAAATCGAGCAGACCATCCGAGTCGTTGAACTCAACATGGCTGTTGGGGCTGATACAATCTTTTCCTGCCGGAATCCCTCGTGCAGCGGCGATCTCATCGGTCACCTTGGCAGCGGGAAGGACGCCTCCTTTGCCCGGTTTGGCCCCCTGGCTCAGCTTGATCTCGATCAGCTTTATTTGAGGCACTTCGTTGATTGTCTGTTTGAGCTTTTCCGGGTCAAACCTTCCCTCCTGGTCGCGGGCACCGAAATACCCCGTTCCCAGCTGAAGGCAGACGTCGGCACCAAAGCGGTGATACTTACTGCATCCCCCTTCTCCGGTGTTGTGATAGCAGTTGGCCAGCTGGGCTCCCTGGTTGAGGGCACTGATGGCATTTTTGCCCATGGAGCCATAGCTCATGGCCGAGATATTGATAATGGAGGTGGGGCGATAGGGATGCTTGCGACCATGGGCCTTCCCGATCACTTTGGCACAGGGAATCTGTACTTTCTTGTCGTGCTTGCTGCCGGTGAAGGCCTCCTCGCCATACGGGAACATCGAGTGTTTGATGATCGGGTAGCCGATCCCGTAGAGCATATCGTTGGTTCCGAAGCCGAAGTAGTTGTTCTTGCGTTCCGAGGAATTGTAGATCCACTCACGCTCACTGCGGTCAAAAGGCATCTCTTCCCGGTCGCCGGCCACCAGGTACTGGCGAAGTTCGGGTCCGATCTCGATGAGAAAATAACGTAGGTGCCCGAGGACGGGAAAGATCCTGAGAACAGCGCTTCCACGCTGGGTCAGATCGTGGATCAAAACGATCAGAAACACCCCAACGACTAAACCCAGTAACAGCTGCCAGATAGCAAATCCAAACATGCCTCCCCCCTTCTCAGGTGACTATCGATGAAACTTCCCTCCCGATTGAACCGGCTCAGGTGAGCATCCCCTCTCACCGCATCCCACAACAGCCAGGCAAGGCCAGTTCAGGGATACTTCTTCCAGCGGTCGTATTCCTTGATGGAATGCAAGAGCTAGAATCTCTCGCAAACCAGGCTGCGAAACTAGTCCATCTCTGTGTAGTCTTTGAGCCAGTTCACGTCGATGGTGTCGGCCCCTCGCTCCGCCTTCTGGGCCAGCAGGTATTCGCCGCGGGCGTTCACCTCGTGATCGGCGGCCTTTGGGAGTGCTTTGACGTGGCAGTGTTTGCAATTCTTGACGTTATCTTTTCCCAACGCGGTTCGAGCCTCTGAAAACATGTCCTTGTTGGCAAGTGCGCTGCTCGAAACAAGAAGACCAAAAAAGGTGACCAGACCGATAACGGTGGCAAATTGAAGAACTTTTCTCATGAAAACCTCCTAAGTAAGCAATAGTTACATTAAAGCAACACTACCATCTTGGCGAGTGAAGTCAAAGGGATTTGTCACCCTCCGAAAGAGTGGGTTATAAGCAGTTTTCCAGGGCCGCACTGCCCCCTGCTCCACCCAGTTCGCGGGCCATTTTGTCAACCTTGAGGATCTTGTAGGGATAGGTGTCGCAGTGAAAGGCGGCCTCCTGGAGATAGGTCTGCAGGTATTCTCGTGCCACGACTTCCTGATCGACTCCTTCCAGCTGCACCTCCGGCTCCAGCAGAAACATGGCAACCTCGTAAAGCGTTTTCTGGCTGAGCGGGCTAGTGTGCAATTCCTGCTGGAAGAAGGCATAGGCCTGGCCGAACTCTCCCAGCCCGACGTGGGCTTCAGCGATGTGGCGGTTGGCTCCTGAGATTTCCGGGTCCTCCTCAAGCAGAAGTTCGAATTCGTGAATGGCGTCCCGGTAACTCCCCCGGTTCAGATAGATCGACCCCAGTCGGAAATGCAGGATCAGCAATCGTTCCGGAAGGGTCGGATCATCGAGTCGCTCGGCAATTTCCTCCAGCAGCTCTTCGGCGTGCAGGTAATCCGCCATCGCGGCGTTCACATCATCCATCTCGTCCTGCATGAACATCCCCCGCTGGGTGTATTCCCAGGCGGTGCGCGGCTCGGAAATTTCCAGAAGCAGCCAGTCGACCTTGCCTTCAACGAAAAAGACAGGATTTTCGGGCTGCTCTACAATGACGGCCCCGGGACTGTCAATCCCGGCGTGAAGGGGAGGGAGCTCGGAAGCCGGCATCTGAGCCTCGACCTCGTGCGCAGAGAACGCCAGCAGAATAAAGGTGTAAACCAGAGCCGCCGGCAGGAAGGAAAAAATTCGAATCCCTCTTTTCATGACCTATTCCCCCGTCTCCAGTGGCACCGTCATTTCGGTGGTGGCGTGATCAAAGACGATGCGCAACAGATCGTCGATCCGTTGCTCATCATAGAGCCCGTACTGGCGATTGGCGGGCCCTCGCAGTCCTACAAAGGGCTCCAGCCGAGCGGTACCGTTGATATTTTCTTCCACCACCGCGCCCGTCGCGCGGGACACAAAGCGCAGAAAAAGCGGTGGGAAGTGCTGGAAATGGACGGCAGCCTTGATCTGGAGCGGCCCTTCCAGCTCCACCCCCAGTTCGGCCAGTTCCTGGGCCGAGGGAAGTTCGATCTCGTAGGGGTAGGTTCGAGGAAAAAGGGGAGGAAGGGCGCGCCAGTTATCGACGGCGTTGGCAATCCCGGCGCTGAAGGTCTCCTCCTCCAGGGGGTGCTCCAGCACTTTTCCGGTGCGCGGATGGAGCCTCGAGTTCCCCGCAATACCGGTTGGCAATCCATGCAGGGTCTCCGGACCGTAGAGGCGGAGGAGCTCGTTTCTAAACAAAACCAGCCCTTCCCTGGCGCCGTCAAAGATACGGGCATGGGGACCATCGTCGGGGCCAAAGTAAAAAACTTCATTGTCGTGGGTAAAAGGGTTGACGGTGACGATGACGTGCTCGTTATCCTCATCATGGATGTTGCCGTCGGCCTGGAGTTCGCCGTTTTCCGGATGCGGTTTGTCCACCAGATAGCCGGATTGATAAAGCACGAAGTCATCGTCGGTACCGCGCCGCTTGGCGGACACGGTCAGCTGAACCCAGGTGGTTCTTTCCTGGGAGAAGCCGGATGGAAAACCGTGACCCGTCAGGGCAACCAGTCTCACTTTGGCGGTGAACCTTTCTCCCAGTCGGGCCTGTTGATCGGAGCGGTCCAGATCCATTCGAACCGAAGCCTTCAAGAGATCATCCCGTCGGGTCCGAAGGGAAAGCGGGATTCCATATTCATCGAAGTCCGGAT
>JAPYTY010000224.1 GCA_029942065.1 Acidobacteriota bacterium
CCCGAACGCCGAGTATTACATGGACTTCGGGGACTTCGCGTTCTGGAAACTGGAAGTGGAATCGATCCGCTATATTGGCGGCTATGGAAGGATGTCCTGGGTAGACGCCGTCGACTGGCACACTGCCGCACCGGACCCGCTGGCCGCAGCCGCCTCCAAAATCATCGCCCACATGAACGAGGACCACGCCGACGCGATGGTCCTGTACTGCAAGGCGTTCTCGAAGGCAACCGATGTCACCGCTGCCAGCATGACGGGTATTGACCGCTACGGATTCGAGATGTCGGCCATCACCGCCGAGGCACCGGGACCGGTACGCCTGGCGTTTCCTGCACCGGTCGGCACACCGGAGGAGGCGCGAGCTGCCCTCGTCTCGATGCTGAACGAGGCTCGAACCAGCCTCGGGTAGAAACGCCCTGAAGGGTCCCGCACAGCCCCTTCGCCATCCCATAACAAGAAGTATATAGAGGATAAAATCCGTCTAACGCAGCCACACAGGAAGGCTTACCGGCCATCACCCATCCATAGCGTTTCCACCGCTTCGCTGCGACAGCCTATGAGTCAATCCGGGTCGAGACAGGTTCGGCGAGGGCTTCAGGGCCAATCTCAATGCGTCATGGCGTAGATGACGTAGTTCACGCCAAATTGATACGCCACCGCACTCATCCCAATCGGATAGGGGCGATCGCCGGCATGTTCCCAGCCATCACCCATGTCGATGTTGAAGTTGATGATGACCATCAGATTCCCGTGATCGTTGTAGATCCCCCGCAAACTCGGCGGACCTTGCATCTGCGCCACCGTTCCTCCGCCGGAACCGCGTCGCAAGTGCCGCTGACCAGGAATCTGGGTGAGCTTGTCGAGCAGGAAAAAATCGTTCAGCAGTGGATCGTCCTCCGGAATTTCAACAATTGGACGGTCTGGGAAAACACGCCGCATACCGGATTCAAGAACACGCCAATCGTATTCACCGTGAAGATCGTCGACCACCAGGAACCCGCCGCGCAGCAGATACTCCCGCATGCGTTCGGCTTCCACAGCGGTGGGGTTCCAGTTCCCCAGCCCGGGCTGCTGCATGAACAGAAAAGGGTACTGAAAGATCCGGTCGTCCGTTATCTCCAGATGCCGGCTGTCATCCGCAACCTCAATAATGGTCGTTTCGCGGAGTGCCGGAAGGAAGTTTCTTTCAGCCAGGGGATAGTCAATCGCCCAGTAGGGCCGACCCCAGAAACGGAACCCGGCCCTTCCATTATCCCCGTGGATCAGGCGCGCCATGTGGAACTCAGCCTCGGGAGCGTCTTCGGTCCCGTTTGGACTGCTGGCGATTCCAGCCAGCAGCCAGCCTCCCATCGCCGCGAGGACCACGAACGTCATCCGTGCCCAGCGCCGGCTTCGGCCGGCGGCACGGATCGGAGCCGACAAAAGGTTGGTCACTTGAATCTTTCCGATACTCATACGATCGGTCTCCATCCTAGCAGAAGGCGCCGGTCAGATTCTGGCCGGAGGAGAAAACCAGAGACTATAGTGCCGGGATCAGGATGTCAAAAGCCCACGCGAAGGAGCGATCTGTGCCCAGGCCGGCCCTCGCGTTCGACATGTTGGTGACCCTCGTTCCCAGGACCTGCTGCTGCGGATGAATCGAGGAGCCGTGATTGGAGGACCCTGTGCCAGGTCCGTGGACCCTGGAGCAGTTTCACCAGAGATCTGATGACTTGTTTGAGCCAGCCAGAAGAGAAGTTCCCAGCTACTTGAACCTGGGCTGAATCGCCTGCGTGCCAAAACCCTGCCAGGCTGCCGGAGCTTTCGCATTTCCTGCTGCTTCGGTAGGGGGCAGTGCGGGATCCCAATCGCGGCCCACGAAACGACAATTGGTCACGCCATCGGAATCGTCTGAGGCCAGCCAGCAGATGGGTGCTGTCATCACTTCCGGCTGGATCAGAGCGGCGCGGTCGACCGGTGCATCCTCGGCAATCAGCCCCGTATTGGACAGGCCCCCTGGAACCAGGACATTGACGCTGACCCCGGTTCCTTCCAGTTCCTGGGCCCAGGCACAACTGGCTGCTTCCAGCGCCGCCTTGGAGGGTCCGTAGGGGGTGTAGTGGCCTCGAAGCATCGTATTGAGGCTGGTGGTCACATTGATGATTCGCCCCCAACCCTGCTCGATCATCCGAGGTGCTGCCTGACGGGCCAGCATGAAAGGTCCATGAAAGTTGACGTCCATCAGGCGCCGCCAGCGCTCGACATCGGCCTCCCAAAAACACAAAGGGTTGTCCATATGGTCGTGGCGCAGCGTTCGTATGGCGATGCCGGCGTTGTTCACTAGAACGTGGACAGCACCAAACTGAGAAAAGGTTTTCTGAAGGATCTTTTCGCTCTCTTCGGGGAGTCCCACATCGGCGACAATCGGCAACACTTCTCCGCCTAGCTGGACCGCCTTCTCTGTAATGGAAGCAAGCGCCGCTGGATCTATATCAACCAGAGCCAATCGCGCGCCCTTTTCGGCCAGGCCCGAAATCATCGCTCTTCCCAGGCCACCACCGGCGCCTGTAACAATCACCACCTTACTGCTCAAGTCTTTATCCGACATCAGTTCATCTCCACTTGATCTGACTTTGAATCCGGCCACCCACTCTTCTCCTGATAGAAACGGATGGAGCCTGGATAATACTGGAGTCCCACATCTTTGGACATACCTTCAAAGGTATTTTTTTCCACAGGGAACCTGTGGCCCCGAGGACCCCCGCTTCCAGGACCTGCTGCTGCGGATGAATTGGGAGCCGTAGTTAGCCGAGGGGTAAGCCTGCAGAGGTCATCCACAGCACATGGTTGTGGGGCACCTTAGATCGCCTCGGCAAACTCCGAACGGTATTTGGCCATTCCCGTGATCCCCTGCATCTCTGAATTATTCAAGATCATTATCATGAATGCTTCGTCAGGCACCTTCCATTCGCTCTGAATTCCGCAATGACTTGCTGGCTTGAAGCAAAATCGAGGGTAGTACTCTGGATGTCCTAGAACAACCACAAATGGACACTGCCTTTTTGACAGCATTGCGATCCCAGCTTTGATGAGTGCTGCTCCAATTCCCTGTCGCTGGTACTCGGGCAATACAGCCATGGGAGCCAAGCCCATTCCCACAACCGTTTGCTTGCTACTTTGGATTGAGACTGGACTGAAAAGATTGTTCAGGGCAATTCCTTCTATTTTTAGTTGGGAAAAGGGGCACTACAGTTGATCGGCGAGAGCATCAGCCACTACAAGGTATTAGAGAAGATCGGTGAAGGGGGCATGGGCGAGGTCTACCGTGCCACCGACACCAAGCTGAACCGGGACGTGGCTCTCAAGATCCTGCCCGAGCAGTTTGCCTCCGATGTACAGCGCATGGGCCGCTTCCTGATGCTGACCGACACTTCGGAGCACCAAATCAACATCGTCACGAACTGGTTCGGGGAACTCAAAGCAAGGGTGCCGGTCCCATGATCAACCAAACCAGCTCCCACTACAACATCACAGAGAAGCTGGGTGGCGGTGGGATGGGGAGATGTTAAGGACGGTACGCATCAAATTCCGGGCTGTCCTGGCGGAAGGGAAAGTCCAGACCAGCCAGCGCGTGCCCACGGAAGAGTTTCACGTCCTTGCCCGTTTTCGCTTACACTATGTGCGGGATTCCCTAAGGTGGAGGGCTTTGTGAACCGTATGAAACCGTTGCTGCATGGACTGCTGGTCGTGGCTGGTAGCTTGTGCGTCGGATTGGGCATTCTGGGAATTTTTCTTCCTTTACTTCCTACCACGCCTTTCCTGCTCTTGGCGGCGGCCTGTTACGCGCGGAGTTCCCGGCGACTCTACGAGAGGCTTCTGGCCCATAGGTGGACGGGACAATACATTCGCAACTATCGCGAGGGCAGAGGAATGCCCCTGCAAGCCAAAGTCTTTTCCATCGGCCTTCTCTGGATCACCCTGGCCTGCTCCGCCTCGTTAACCCAAAATAGGATCGCGCATATTTTTCTCTCGCTAGTGGCAGTGGGAGTGCCGCTGCTTATTCTTTCGGTGCCGACGCTGAGGGAGAATGAGGAAAGAGGGAAATAGAGGACAAGATGATGTCCGTTCCAGTTAGTGTTGGCGATTCCTTCCAGCCGGGAACCCCTCATTCTTTGTTTTCCTATGCCCATCCCTCGGGACCTCCTCCAAACTACTCGGTATCCGTTGATGCCAAGCGATTTGTGAGGTTGCAAAGTGGTGAGCAGGAGGGACCGGTCCCAATCCACATCGTCACCAACTGGTTTGAAGAACTCAAACGCCTGGTGCCTACCAACTGACGCAGGGAATGATTAAGAGGCGAAAAAGGAAACAGCCGCAGTTTAAAAAGGTCCTCAACTTCGTCCGCCACGGGAATTATGAGCCGGGCGAGTCCGGTGG
>JAPYTY010000225.1 GCA_029942065.1 Acidobacteriota bacterium
CCCCTGAAGTGGTTGGCAAGGTCAGCAGGGAGCTGTTTACAGCTGTCAAGGTGGCCCCCGTGACCGACTCCGTAACGCTGGTGGGAAAGGTCAGAGTCGTACCTGTCGGCACTCCTGTCACCTGAATTTTTATTCTCGTTTCCACCGTCTGCCCCAGGGTCAACGAGGAACCAAACGAGGAGGCAAACCCTTCGCTGACCTTGAAGAATTGACCCGGAATTTCCGTAACGTTGTTCTGATATGTCAAAACTGTATCGGAATCCGCCTTCACTATCAGCCCTTCCATCACTCTGGAAATCACCGTGATCGTTGTGCCGCCGGCCACAAACCCGAATCCTGCCCCTGTCAGCGCTGAGACGTTCGCCGCCACCGAACTCGCCCCGCTAGTAGCGACATCCAGCCGGACACCATCCAAGGAGACCGTCTCCCCCACCGTGCACCCTGACGGAACACTGATGGTAACCTTAGCATTGGTCTGGTCAACGTCCGACACGGAGGCGTTTCCCGACCCGCAGGTGTCGCTCACGGCTATTCCGCTGGACGTCGTGTTGGAAATCTCGACTCCTCCATAGGCTAGGACAATGAAACCCGCTCCGGTCGTGCCGCTGCTGACCGTGAACTGAACCTTTCCGGCGAGAGCCACTACATCAGTGCTGATAACTTGAACGGGCACACTGCTGACACCAAATGCCTGTGCCAACGCACTCGAGGTGAAAAAGGGCAGAAAGACAACTAAAAAACAGACAAATCTTACCATCTTCAAATTTTGACCGGGCATCGAACCATCTCCTGCACCTGTCTCAAAACGGCCCAACTCAGGAACCTGATCGCGAGTTAGTTGAACTGCAGATGCTATTAATCCATACATATAGGGAAATATTATACTATAAACACCGTAGATAAGTTTGCCGAATCCATGAGCTGAACAGGTTCAGTTTAAATCAGGCGTCGGGAGTCCCGTCGATTATGAACGCTCATTCGTTTCCATTCGACATACGTATACTTTCAGATAGTCCATGAGCGAGATCACCGTTATTATTCCCACCTGGAATCAAAAGGATTTGCTGCAAACCTGCCTGCAATCCCTTCAGCGGCAAAAGGTCCCCTGCCAGGTGCGGGTGGTGGACAATGGCTCAGAAGACTCCACCGAAGAGATGATGAAGTCCATCCAACCCAACTTTTCCGGCGGCCTGCAATACATGAACCTGGGCTCCAACCGCGGCTTTGCCGAGGCTGCCAACGTCGGGATTCGCTCCGCTTCAACAGAATTTGTGGCTTTGCTCAACAACGACACCGAAACTGACCCAGGTTGGGTCGAAACTGGAGTTGCAGCTCTGAGCAAATACCCAGACTATGCTATTTTTGCCTCCAGGATTATCGACTACCATCGTCGAGATCAGCTGGATTCTGCGGGTGATTGCTACAACCGAGCGGGGATCCCATACAACAGAGGAAGAGGACAATCGAGGGAAGCGTTTTCTGACATCGAACCTGTGCTGGCGGCATGTGCCGCGGCCGCCTTTTACCGGCGCAGTTTGTTTGATGAGATCGGTTTTTTCGATGAAGACTTCTTCATGTACCTGGAGGATATTGATTTCTGCTTAAGGGCTCAGCTTGCCGGACATCGCTGTCTTTACCTCCCCGATGCCATCGTCTACCACATGGAAGCCGCCTCCGACCCCATGGGGAGACGAGAGACCACCAACACCCGACCCGTTCAAGGGGCAGGAGACACTGGGTCAGCGCTAAGCCGGTCAGGAAATTTCACCCGGAATCGTGCCTACTGGATAACCCGAAATCGCTGGCAAATCATGATCACCTATCAACCCCTGCGCCATGTCATCTGGCTGGTTTACGGATGGGTGCGCAGCGGTTTTTTTCATCTTTTCAAGGCTGGGTTCCTCGGATCTTTCCTAGCAGGATTCCTGGCAGGATTATGGGCCACTCCGTGCGCCCTTTCCAAACGCTTCGCCCTTTCCAGAACCAGGGCTATTTCCAAGCGCCAGTTCCGTGAGTTGTTAAAGAAATGCTAGCTGGATTCAGGTCCCCTCATTGTGGAGAACCCGTTGTAGCGGCCTTCCGGAATGTGGGAAACACCTCAGATGTTCATTTTCAGGACATCCTTATATACCGGGCCTTCTGAGTTCACTTCTCCGGAGCCCCGAAGGGGCGCCAATCGAATAGCCTGGGGCGTGAGCCCCAGGTTGTTAAGATCAGCAAAAAAAAGAGCCCTGTAGGGGCGAGGAGGCCCATTGACGGGTTCCCTACATCGCCCTTACAGGGCTCCTTTACTAACAATACCTTCGATCCTGGGGCTTACGCCCCAGGCTATTTTACATCACCCCTTCGGGGTTCTGGACCTCACACCATCAAGACATTCCACGCCGTTAGGCGCCGAACCGGTGGGCCTGCTCACCACCACTTACCTAAAGTCAGGTGATTCACCGGATCTTATGAAAATCCGGCTGGAAAATCCGGTCAGGGGACAAACATCAACTGCTGGGGACCAACGATCACCACCGGGGTCTGATCCGTAATCGCAAAACTGCCGGCAAACAACACGCTCTGGGAAGTCTTCTGGGCCAGGGTGATTCTTCCTCCCAGGTTCAGAAAAGCCATCTCACCCGGCAACCCATCCACACTGACGGTCTTGAAGTGATCCCAAACGGAATCTACATCGAAGATGAGGTCACCGGGCTGTTCCGAACTCAGGGTCACGACCTCGGTCAGGGTGGGGTTAAAAACGTACAATCGACGTTCTTCCACGCTTTCCTGAGCCTCCACCAGCAAACCCGGCTCAAAAGGCAGAACGATTTCTTTAGCATATCGGAAGTCCGATCCAACTCTCTCGTAAACTATAAGGTGGGGAACCCCTTCTACAATAAGGACAAGATCATCTTCCCCATCGCCGCTTAGTTCAAACGCCGAAATGCCGATAATTTCTTCGGAAACGGAAAGCGAGGTCCACTTCTCAAAAAGTGTTCCTCCCTTCCCCTCAAAGATTTCCACCAGATCTCGCGATCCTTCCCTGACCACTACCAGATCCAGCGCATCATCCCGATTTAAATCCGCGGTCAGTACCTGTTCATCTTCCTTGAAAAGGAGAAAACCGGTGGAAAGCGTGTAGCGGGTGTAGTTTTCCAAAACAAAGCGGCCCAATTCGTCGCGAATCGCTCGGAAGGCCGTTTCCTCCTCGTTCTCTGAAAAATCCCCGGTGAGCAAAAAGCTGAAGGGACCTTCAGGAAGCTCTTCAACCCTTTCTGTGGCCTGCAGCACACCAGCGGAAAGGTTCATCTCAGGTGGTGTGGGCTCATCCACTACGGGATCGGGAGGAGGAGGAGGAGGAGCATCTTGTGCAGCCTGCTGTCCGCTATTTTCCAGTTCACTGGCTGCCAACGCCTCCTCAAAAGGATTTTGGTCTCCGAAAGGATCGTCACCAAAAAGAGCCTCGTCGAAACTCTCATCCGAACCAAAGGTGCGTTGCCCCTGACCGCGGTAAGGGCTACTGAAAAGATTGAGCAGTGCTGCCCGATAGGCATACTCCAAGGACATCAGTTGCTCGTTTGAAGCCCTCCCAACTTGGTCAATCAAATTGATCTTGCGGGAACTTGTCACAGATGCCGCTCCCTGTGACGCCCCTGGATTTCGTTCTGTTTCTGTGACCACCGGATTCCTGTCCAATAATGCCCTGGGAAGACTCCCTTCGTATCCACGATCCAGGGTCACGAGGTCGGCGTCGTAATCCGCGTCCGCCAGTCGGTAGATCTCTTTCTCCCACAGGTCTGCGCCCTCACGTTTAAGATCCTCCCTCTCTGGAAGCGGAAGGGACACCGGGACCGTTATCACCGTGGGCGCCTGAACCACCTCTTGATTCAAGGAAGCTGCAATCGAAGGGAGGCTGCTCGAGTGCTCAGGCAAGTTGTTTTGGGCAGACTCCGAGGTCTCAACTTCATAGCAACTGAGCATGGGGACCGGGAGGGCGATCAGAACCGCGCAGAGAAGCCAGGTGCACTTCCCCATCCGAGACCGACTCATCGTTTGGGCCTTCATATTCAAAACAATCCTCGGGTACACGAATACCTAGAGTATCTTATACCAAATAGGGGTGACGGGGGTAGAGTGACACAGGTAAAGGAATTGATGAGACGAGGCCCAGTTTTCCCGGAGCCAAAAGTCCGCCCTGATAGTGTTTGGCCAGTTCCATTTGAGAAACCAACTCGTTGAGCTTCATGGTAAAAGTCCAGAAAAATCCGACAAACTGCACGGTGACCGGTCTCACGGAGTAGAAAAACAGCGAACCCGCCACATTGAACACCTCTCCATCTACAAATCTCAGCAACTCACACGCCAACGCCACCCATCAAATCAATATATTGTGGAGTCCTATAATCGCACCACAATGGGAGGCATTAAG
>JAPYTY010000226.1 GCA_029942065.1 Acidobacteriota bacterium
GCTTCCCCCCGAGCGCAGAGCCTCACGCTGGGTTTGGTGGGTCACGGTTTTTTCCGCCGGGGTGATCAGCTTCATGTCGCTGGTCTCGGCTCGAGAAGTGTTCGTTAAGTATCTGGGATAGAAGACAGGAGATGGGGGATAGAAGGTGAAATACCGAACACTGGGGCGGACAGGATATTCGATCTCGGAGATCGGCTTTGGGGCCTGGGGAATCGGGAAGCAGTTGTGGGTGGGCGCCGAAGATTCCGAATCCCTGAAGGCCTTGCACCGAGCGATTGATCAGGGGCTCAACTTTATCGATACCGCCTTGGCCTACGGTGGGGGACACAGCGAAGCGCTGGTGGGACAGGTGCTGAGGGATCGGGAGGAAAGGGTCTTCGTGGCTACCAAGATTCCTCCCCGGAACCAAAGGTGGCCGGCATCGGGCAGTCTTGAGGAGGTCTTTCCTCGCCGGCACATAATCCAGTCCACCGAGACCAGTTTGCGAAACCTTGGTGTTGAAACCCTCGATCTCCTTCAACTGCATGTCTGGAGTCCCTCCTGGATCCAGGACGACCAGTGGTTTGAGACACTGAGTCAACTCAAGGAAGAGGGCAAGATAGCCCATTTCGGAATCTCGGTGAATGACCATCAACCCCGGACGGCGGAAGAGCTGGTCCAATCAGGTCGAATCGATACGATTCAGGTTATTTACAATGTCTTTGAGCAGGCTCCGGAGGATCGCCTGTTTCCCCTTTGCCGGGAGAAGGGAGTTGGGGTGATTGCCCGGGTTCCTTTTGATGAGGGCGCCTTGACCGGAAGCATCACCCCGGAAACGAAGTTTCCCAGGAAAGACTGGCGGAATTTCTATTTTCAGGGAGACCGCCGGGAGCAGGTCCGGGAGCATGTCCAGGAACTGGGAGCACTCCTTGACGGGGAAACCCGGACGCTCCCCGAGCTGGCTCTCAAGTTTTGTCTTCACACTCCCGCCGTGAGTGCCGTGATTCCGGGCATGCGCTCGGTCAACCATGTCGAGGTCAATCTGGCGGTCTCCGATCAGGACCCGCTCTCCGGGGAGATAATAGGGAAACTGCGAGGGCATCGCTGGGACAAGAACTTTTATGAAAAACCCTGACCGAAGTCAGGAGCCAGGAGTCAGAATCAAGAGTCCGGAGTGTGGGAGGCGCCCCGGCCGCTGGTCTTCGACCAGCGCGTTCCATGTTTCAGGTTCCACGTTTCACGAAAGAAAGAACAAAGTCCCGCGCCGATTCCGGAGGGCCGCTCAAGCCCGGACCATTCTCCACGCGGAGCACGCTCTTTCTGGCTCCTGACCCAAAAGGGTTCTCATGCCCCCCGGTTCTCCACTCCGAGCGTCAGTGAGGAGTTTCTCTGCGCGCGAAGCGCGCTCCACCTTGCATTACTCACCGTGAGATCTTATGTAAGGTAAAATGAACAGGAGGAAGGTAGCAACCATGGCCTTTGACAAGAAATTCAATCCCGATGAGCTGAAGCAGTTTCTCAAGAGTAAATACGGGCCCGGAGTGCAGGTCGAGATCTTTCCCAAGGCCGACCAGGATCCGACTGACGAGGGCGAGGAACAAGCCGAACGGCGTAGTCGAGCTCTACGTTTTGATTACAAACCCAGCCAGATCAAGGAGTGCCTGGATCGCTACGTGATCGAGCAGAGCGATGCCAAGAAGGTGCTGGCCACGGCCATCTGTGATCATTACCACCATATTCAAGGTTGCCAGGGGGAAGAGGACTGCCGGGACTACAAGAAACAGAACATCATTCTGGTCGGGCCCACGGGTGTCGGGAAAACCTATCTAATCCAAAACATCGCTCGACTCATCGGAGTCCCTTTTGTGAAGGCGGATGCGACCAAGTACAGCGAGACCGGCTACGTCGGCGGCGACGTGGAGGACTTGATTCGAGAGCTGGTGCATCAGGCCGACGGGGATATCCAGTTGGGGGAGTGCGGAATCGTCTACCTGGATGAAATTGACAAAATTGCCACCCACACCAGCGGGATGGGTAGAGATGTCAGCGGCCACGGCGTCCAGCGCGGACTGTTGAAACTGATGGAGGAAACAGAGGTTCCACTCCGTTCTCCCACCGATATCGCCAGTCAGATGCAGGCCTTCATGGATTTTCAGTCCAAGGGCGAGGTGGAGAAAAAGACTATCAGTACCAAGCACATCCTGTTCATTGTCAGCGGGGCCTTTACCGGGCTCTCCGATTTGATCAAGAAACGGCTTGGTTCCAAGCAGATCGGCTTTACCGGCACCGGAAGCTCAGCCGAGCAGGAGCATTATCTGTATGAAAGAGTGAAGTCGGTCGACTTTATCGACTACGGGTTTGAGGCGGAGTTCATCGGGCGCCTTCCGGTAGTGATGCATTGTAATCCCCTTTCGGTCCAAGATTTGTTCAAGATCCTCAAGTATTCTGAAGGCTCCCTGTTGAAGCAATACAAGAAAGACTTCCTGGCTTATGACATCGATGTCTACTTTACAGATGAAGGAATGCAAGGCATTGCCAGGGAAGCTGAAACCGAGGAGACCGGAGCCCGCGGCTTGATGACCGTCTGCGAGAGAATCTTCCGTGAATACAAATACCAGCTTCCTGATCACGACGTGAAGGAGTTCATCGTCGGTCAGGAGATGACCGAAAATCCGCTAGAGAAACTCAAATCACTTCTGGAAGATCCCACCCAGTATCAGTCCAAGGTCGTGGAGTTCCAGCTGGGCAAGATTGAACAGGAACTGAGCGACCGTTACGGTATCGAAATCGCCTTTACCGCTGAAGCAAGTCAGTGCATCGCCAAAAAGGCGAAGGAGGTGGATGCCGACCTGCTCAGCTACAGTGCCGATCTACTCAAGAAATTCGAACATGGACTGAACCTGTTGCGGAAAAATTCCAAAAAGAAAAAGTTTCTTATTGATGAAGATTTCGTCCTTGACCCGGCTGACACCGTCGAACGCTGGATCCGGGAAACTTACCAATAACCCCTAGGACGCTGACAGGAAATCCGAAATTCGAATTCCCAAATTCGAAACCGGCCCGTTCTCCACGCGGAGCTAAAGCGACGCGTTTCTCCACTCCGAGTGTCAGCGAGGAGTTTTTCCGCGCGCGAAGTGCGCTTTTTTTGACTCCTGACCATGATGATTCCCTTGAAACCTGCGATAGGTTGTGAGAGGTTGCCCTTGTGCTGGATGATTGGGGTCAGGTTCTGGACGGGATCGAGCTCTTTAATCGAGAAGAGTTCTACGAATGCCACGACACCATCGAGGAGATCTGGCTCCAGGAGTCAAGCGACGAACAGCCCTTCTTGCAGGGACTGATCCAGGCCGCCGTTGCTTTTCATCACTATCAGCATGGCAAGCTGGGCGCTGCCCGGTCCATGTTAAGCCTGGCCATTGAAAAGCTGGAAGGATTCCCGGAGACTCACCACCAGGTGCTACTCAAGGAGTTTCTGAAAGGGCTGCACGCCTGGAAGGCCGGCCTGGATCAGGCTATTTCCCTCAAGACCGAAACCTCCATCCCGGAGTCGTATCCGAGGATCGAGATGATCGACTGACCGCAGGGCGCACGGCCCAGACTGTCTCAAAACTCAGTAATTCCGGTTGGATTGATTAGGGGCGTTCCTTCGGTAGCTCCTTCCAATGGATGTGCCGACTGACTTGTAGCGGCCGCTCTATGAGCGGCTAGGGAGGCCAAACCCTGGAATGAAAGGACGCTGGATGTGTGGCCTACTGACTGCAGCAAGAGGCCCGCTCATAGACCGGTCGCTACAATGGGTTTGCCGCTTGATCGGAAGGCGCACACCTGTGCGCATGCCTTGAGGTTTTGAGGTGGCCTGGGCCCTGCGCCCCGTCACTTTGTTGGACGAGCAAAGCGCGCTTCTCCTGGCTCCTGTCTTCTTTTCTCTCTTGTATCTTAAGGCCGGGAGAGATACCCTTTCTTCTCCCTTTTAAGATGGACTTTTAGATTCCAAAATGCACTGGCTGAGATATACAACACTGCTTCTGATCGGGTTCCTCTCCTCGTGTAATCTGCCCAGCCACCGGCCTGCGGGAATCGGGACCACCAAAGCCGGTGCTACCGGCCAGGTGGCGGCTGCGATCGCCAAGGTGGTTTCCACCCAGGGTGACTTGCAGGTCCGAACCCAGCCCATGGCCGGAACCAAGCAGTATATTCCTTATGTAAATGCGGGCCGGCTGGAGTTCGGTGTGGCCAATTTGCCCCAGGTCATCTTCGCCGTCGAGGGAACCTCTCTTTTTGAGGGTCATCCGCTTCCCGATTTGCGAATGGTGGCCACCCTGATGCCTTTTCGGGTGGGGCTGGTGGTTCCTGACGACTCCGACATCCTGTCGGTGGCCGACCTGAGGGGAAGACCCGTGCCTGGGGGCTTCAAGGCCGCCCCCCTGTTCAGGGT
>JAPYTY010000227.1 GCA_029942065.1 Acidobacteriota bacterium
CTGTCGCTCCTTCGGAGCGATGAGAATGTGGCGGCCCCGTTGTGGCGGACATCGGCACGACCGTAACACTAGAGTACAACTCCCCGAAGCCAACTTCTTCCAACACCGTTGTATGTTGGATTATCCGGGTTTGGAATATTCAGAGTTGGCCATAATGCACAAGAAAGAGCGTGTAAACTAATGAGTATGCAGAGTAGAAACGATATCCGGAATCTGGCCATTATTGCTCATGTCGATCACGGCAAGACCACTCTGGTGGATGCCATGCTCTGGCAAAGCGGAGTGTTTCGCGAGAATCAGCATGTTGTGGAGCGGGTGATGGACTCGATTGACCTGGAGCGCGAGAAGGGCATCACCATCATGGCCAAGAACACTTCGGTGCTTTACGGAGAGGTTCAGATCAATGTTGTCGATACCCCGGGCCACGCCGACTTTGGAGGCGAAGTCGAGCGGACGCTCAAAATGGTGGATGGCGTGATGCTTCTGGTCGACGCCAGTGAGGGGCCGCTACCCCAGACTCGTTTCGTCTTGAGAAAGGCCCTGGAAGCCAATCTTCCGCCGATCGTGGTGATCAACAAGATCGACCGTTCCGATGCCCGGCCCCAGGAAGTCCTTGATGAGATCTACGATCTCTTTATTGATCTGGATGCAACCGAGGATCAGCTCGATTTTCCGGTTCTGTACTCCAATGCCAAAAGCGGGACCTGCCGGAGCTCGGTCGATGGCGAGGACCAATCGCTGGTCCCGCTGTTTGAGCAGATCCTCACCACCGTTCCTGCACCTCAATTCGATGAAGAGGCGCCCCTGCAACTCCTGATCACCAATCTGAATTATGACGATTACGTGGGTCGCTTGGCGGTTGGCAGGGTGTTCAACGGGCGGATTGCCGAAAAGGACCAGGTAGCCCTGTGCCGAAGAGACGGGACTCTGGAGCAGGTTCAGATCACCGGCGTTTACGGGTTCGAGGGATTGCGGCGCATCGAGCTCAAGGAGGCCCGAGCAGGCGACATCGTGGTGGTGTCCGGTGTGTCGGCGATCAATATCGGAGAAACCCTCACCAGCATCGATGACCCGCGACCCCTGCCATTGGTGCAGGTCGATGAGCCGACCATATCGGTCGTGATGTCGGTCAATGATTCACCCCTGTCGGGAAGGGACGGAAAGCACCTCACCTCGAGCAAGTTAAAAGAGCGGCTGCTCAAGGAGAGTCTCATCAATGTGTCCATCGAAGTGGAGGAGACGGAATCCCCGGATGCCTTCAAGGTTTCCGGACGCGGTGAACTCCAGCTGGCCATTCTGATCGAGATGATGAGAAGAGAAGAGTTTGAGTTGTGCGTTGGCCGACCTGCCGTGATTACACGGCAGGTTAATGGCGTTGAAAAGGAGCCCATGGAGCAACTGGTCATCGATTGTCCCGAAGCCTATATTGGAGTCGTGACCGAGAAGATGGGCATCCGAAAAGGGCAGATGACAAAGATGGTAAACCATGGATCGGGACGGGTACGTATCGAGTTCCGTGTCCCTTCTCGTGGGCTGCTGGGATTTCGCACCGAATTCCTGATCGACACTCGAGGCACCGGGATCATGACTCATATCCTGGACGGCTACGAGGAGTGGCTGGGCGACATTCCTCGCAGGCCGACTGGAGCCCTGGTCTCGGATCGGAGCGGCAAGGCCAACTCTTACGCCATCGAGAATCTCCAGCCACGTGGCGAACTGTTTGTTTCACCGGGCGACGAGGTCTACGAGGGCATGATGGTGGGCGAAAACTCGCGGCCGCAGGATCTGGATGTGAATATCACCAAGGAGAAGAAGCTCACCAACATCCGCTCCTCCACCAGTGACGTGTTGATCCACTTGATCCCACCCCGCAAGATGAGCCTCGAGCAGTGCCTGGAGTTTATTGGAGACGATGAGATGCTGGAGGCGACTCCGAAAATATTGAGATTGCGCAAGCGTGTGCTGGCGGCAGCGCGGCGCAAGTAGCCCCGGCGGCGTTTCGCGCCGCCGACTTCGGACTCTCATCCGATTGGGGAACGAACGCTAGTTCGCGCCTACGGGCCCGCCGGTCCACGGTCGGGCATTTTCGTGGGTGCGGAGGAGTTCATCGACCGCTTCCTGGTCGTAGTTGTACTCCTCGCCCACAGGCGCGGTATTCCACTCGGTGGCCAGCCTTTCGTGCAGGGAGATGGTATTGCCTCCCACCACCGTCATCAGGGGCTGAATCCTGAGGATGTCGTTTACGGGAATGGTGAAGTAGTCGCGGTCCAGAACCAGCAGATCCGCCCATTTGCCTTCCTCCAGCGTTCCCAGCTTGTCGGCCTTCATGACATAGCGGGCCGCCCAGGGCGTCCACAGCTTCAGAGCCCGAACCCGGTCGATGCTCTCCTCGGGAGCCCAGATGTTGCCTCGCAGCGATCGGCTCACCGTGAGCCAGGGCATGTAAAAGGGAGCAGGATCCCCGCCGAAGTGCTGGCCCACGACCTGAACGCCCGATTCGATCCAGGTCTTGTAAGGCAGCATGAATTTCCTGAGGTGCTCGGGATCATTGTAATCCCCATAATCCCGGATCAGGGCCTCGAAGGTCTCCAGGTAATTGGGGCCGCAGCTGATGATGATGCCGTACTCCTTGAGTTTGTCCATGACCTCCGGGAGCTTGCTCATCTGGTCGCAGTGCTCGACCGCATAATGCTCATCGTGGATCTGCTGTACGGTCAGGCCGGTCTCGGCTCGAGCCTCGTCGATCATCTGGATGAAGCGCCTCAGGCTGTCGCTCCCGACCGAATGGACCCCCTTCAGGCGCCATCCCGCCTTGATGGCATTCTTCATGGTATCCCAGTGCAAGTCGCCCGACTTGGGGCAGGTCTCTCGAATCTTGATGTGAGGCGGTGCCACGATGTCGTTACCCAGGCAGGCTTCCGGAATGTGTGAATCCCAGCGCTCGGAGGCCACCCCGTCAAACCAGAAGTAATCGTTCCCGATGCCCTGCAGCACACCCGTCCTGCGGTACAGCTGACGAGTCTGGATCGGGTCGGTGGGCATCCGGTGAACCTCGTAGTGGGCACTGAAGCGAATCGGCATCTGGCCTATTTCGGCCAGTTTAGCGTAACCGGTCATGATCTTGGGGAACTGAATGCGGCTGGAGAAAGTGGTCACGCCGCGCGCCGCGAAAGCCTCGGATTGGATCTTTAAGACCTGGGCCAGGATCAGGGGATCCAGGTCTTCCAGGTAGAGCTCCCACTGGATCACCGACATCTCCTGGCTTCCCACCCAGCCGATCTCGGCCGGGTCCTCCCCGATCTCATCCATGTGCATGGAATCGCGAATGGAATTGGAATAGCCGGGAAGAAACTCCTCCAGCGTATCGAGGGCCACCGAGTTGATAAAGCCCCGGTTGCCGGGGCGAACGATGACCGGGTTGTCGGGCGTCCACAGATCGAGCGTCTTCTTGTTGGTCAGACGCCGGGTGTCTCCCCACAGGTCCAGCTCCAGAGGATGATCGGGGTGGGCCTGCATATTGACCCTCAACCAGGTCCCCGGGTCCATGTCGGCCACGGCCGCTTTGATGGAATCTCGCAGAATGCCCTGGGTTTCCTCCAGGTTGTCCGCCGCCTGGGGAGTGATGGTCACCTCGTCAGGAGGATATTTGACACCGAAGCGATCCAGATATCGAAGCGACCGGCCATAGATGTGGGAGTGAGGTTCAATGATGCCGGGAATCATGGTGCGGCCATTCAGGTCATGGACCTGGGTGAATTCTCCGGCCAGGGTCTGGATCTCTTCATTGGTGCCCAGCTTCATGATGGAGTCCCGCTTGACGGCCAGGGCCTGGTAGATGTTGCCGGGATCGGATGAAATGGAGGCATCGTCCATACTCACGATCTTCCCGTTGATGAAGATGGTCTCGGCGTAGCCGTGCCGGGAGACCAGCTCGGGCAGTTGCTGGGACTGCACCATGGGCATTGAGGCAAGCAGAATTGCTCCCACTAGGACCGGCAAAAAGAATGGGTTCGAAGGTTTTGACATTACGTGCTCCTTTCGAGACTCAGATTCAATAAGGCTTACTTCTTCATCCTCGAGGGCCTGCCATCACTCGATTTCCATATCTTCTCTTGAGCGCGGCTTGGCGCCTAGCCTCAGCAACAGATCGGCCGTCTCCGGGTGGCTGCCGTAACTTCCCCGGGAACCCAGGGCCGGGCTGATGCCTGTCGCCATCGACCAGGGCGTCTGTCCGATGTTGTCCTCTATCTCCACTTCGGCGCCATGGTCCACCAGATACTCGACCACTTCGTTCTCTCCCGCGAAGGCGGCGGCGTGCAGAGCGGTTTGGCCGTTTTCCCGGGTGGCATGAACGTCTGCGCCCAGTTCCATCACCACCTTGACGGCTTCCTCGGGCCTTCCCAATCTCTGC
>JAPYTY010000228.1 GCA_029942065.1 Acidobacteriota bacterium
ATCCTGACGAACATAGACCTGCATGCGGGAACCTGCACCGAGTAAATCGGCAAAGCCGGCTTTTCCATGGCCTCTCAGGTTCATGATACGGCCCGCAGTTTGAACCGTGACCGGAACTCTTTCCAGTTCTTCGCCAGAGGCATCGGAGTACTTCTTCACCAGCTCCGCGACACTGTGGGAAATGCTATACCGATGAGGATAGGGCTGGTATCCGAGTTTGCGGATTTCCTCCAGTTTCTGGGCCCTCTGTTCCACCAGATCCTTTTTATCACCCATGCTTTTCCTCTGTTACCGCCTGACCTTCGATTTCGTCTTTGATGGCATCCAGAATACCGTTCACGAACTGACTGGACTCGTCGGTGCTGAATTTACGAACGATCTCGATCGCCTGATCAATAACGACAACCTGGGGAGTTTCTCCATAGAGCATTTCACTCACCGCCACCCGTAACACGTTTCTATCCACCACAGCCATTCTGTCCATTCGCCAGTGCTTGGCGTGCCCACCAATGAGCTCATCAATGTGAGCCTGATTCTCAAAAGCCTTCAAGAAAAGAAATTCGGCATATTTGCGGTTCTTGGAGTCGGTTTCGTTGACCTTCCAGAAAATATCCAGAATGTCCTGGGGAGTAGACCGGGTAAGATCCGTCTGAAAAAGGAGCTGCAGGGCTAGCTCGCGTGCTTTTCTCCGACTACTCATATTTCAACCCTAACCGCTGCCCCCTGACCTGCAGACCCATCCCTTGACTTCAGCCTCCCTACTTGAAACTGAGCCGGTCAGGGGCCACCCGTCAGGCTCTTAAATAGATTCGCCATCTCAAGAGCGGCCGTGGTTGCCTCAACGCCCTTGTTTGAATGATCGAGACCCGAACGGTTCATGGCTTGCTCTACCGTGTCGGCCGTGATGACACCGAAACTGACTGGAAGGTCATATTCGAGGGCTACTTCCGTGATTCCACGGCTCACCTGGAGACTGATGTACTCGAAGTGTGGCGTCTCACCGCGAATGACTGCTCCCAGGCAGACAATCGCATCCACTTCACGCGCCTGTGCCAACCGCTGTGCTGCCGAAGGAATTTCAAAACTACCCGGCACCCGGATCACCGTGATGTCATCGGAGGACACCCCATTTTGCGCCAATGTTTCCAGGGCTCCGGTCAGCAATCTCTCCGTGATCATTTCATTGAAACGACCCACAACAACACCAATTTTCAATCCCTTGGATTCAAGCTTTCCTACCAACTCTTCCACTGTTTTACCTCGCCACCTACCTGTTATTTCCCCTGAAACTTTGGCCTTCTTTTCTCCAGGAACGCACGAGCCCCTTCATTCCTATCCTCGGTCGCACAGATCAGGCCAAAAAAAGTGGCCTCCAAACGGGTTGCTTCTCGAAGAGGCATCTCCAACCCGTCGTTTATCACCTCGATAGAATATCGTACGGCAAGTGGACCATTTTGCAAGATGGTATTCGCCAGTGCTCGACATCTCGGAATCAAATCCTCGGGGGCAACCACCTGGTTGACCAAGCCGATTTCGAGGGCCTTCCGGGCACCGATACTTTCACCCGATAGGATCATCTCCATGGCTCGCCCCTTTCCCACAAGTCGCGGTAAGCGCTGGGTTCCTCCGTACCCGGGCATCAATCCGAGCTTGACCTCCGGCAAACCAAATTGAGCTGTTTCAGAAGCCAGACGCAGATGACAGGCCAGGGCCAGCTCGCATCCTCCTCCCAGACAGAAGCCATTGATAGCGGCAATAACCGGTTTGGGGAACCCCTCAATCTGTTCCATCAGCCTGTGCCCACGACTGGAATTCAGGCGTGCACCCAAAGGATCCAGCTTGGCTAACTCCTTGATATCGGCACCGGCCACAAAGGCCTTTTCCCCTGACCCGGTCACGATGACCGCAGCCACATCCTCCTGCTTGAGCCTTTCGGAGAACACTCTTTCCAATTCTTCCAGGGTTGTCTCGTTCAGACAATTCAAAACCCCGGGTTGGTCGATCGTTACCAGAGCCACCCGGTCCTGTACTTGTAGCTTAAGCCTCTCCCAATCCTTCATTCGGCTACCCAAAAATCATTTTTTTTCCTGGCTATAACTGACAAGCTTCATGCCCCGAGCCAGATAGTGCATTCCAGAAATGATGGTCAGAAAAAAGGCCAGGTAGAAACCATAGATCATCCCGGGCACCGAGATTTCCAGGTAGTTTACCACCAGGACCATAAGCACCGTCAGCAGCTGAACGGCAGTGGTAGCCTTTCCATAAATTGACGGCGGGAACAAGTGTCGTCCCATCGTTAAATTGATTATCACAATACTGATTACAAGCAGGACGTCGCGTCCAATAACAGTGATCGTTAACCAAAGGGGAATGGTGATCGTCAGCCCCACGGCGCTCTGTGAAAGAAGGATAAAAGAAGCGGTCAGAAGCAGTTTATCGGCGGCTGGGTCCAGAAAGGTACCAATCGGGGTCTTCTGGCCGAACCTTCGGGCGATGAGACCATCCAGAAGGTCGGTCACGCCCGCCAGTAGAAAAACCGCAAGCGCACCCCCCAGATGCCTCTCTAAAACCAAAAATACGAAAAAGGGAACGAACACCATACGTAGTATGGTGAGCTGATTCGCTGAAATCATGGAGTCCACCTCACCTCTGTCCTAATCCATCCACCGACATGAGTATCCTTAGACTGCCCCTGCGGGTCAAGGGGGAGAGCTGGTCCGCGACTAGCGCGTTCCAAGTTCCAGGATCCACGTGGGACCCACATCAACCAGAGTGTCTACCCACAGGAAATCTTGAAATCGCGATGATGATTGGCGTAGGGAAACTCGCCTAGGGGATAGTCTTCTGTCTTCTGTCTTCTTCCTCTCAGCGACGCCGGACCGTTTTGAGCTTCCCGGTACGGGAAGTCGGCCGAGTACCTCGCGTCCGCACAAGAGGGGAAAAACGTTCTGATTTCACAGAATCGATCTCTGATTTGGTGGGGAAGGCAGTTCCCCGACGCCCCAGAGAACCGGTTCTGGGGTTCGAAGGTATTCGAACCCAGGAGCTCTCAGATCTCTTCGCCACGTTACGTCTGGAGCTTGAAGGCGTGGACCTTAATGGAACGAAATGTCGTGTTGAGGGCCTGAGTGCCGGCACGTGGCGGCTACCCCGAGCAGGGATCTTCAAACCCGGCGGCAAGCCCGGCCTCAGCAAGCGGCTCCGGTCGGGAAAATTTCTTCCTGGTGTAATCCTTTTGCTTTGAAAACCCCGATCATCAATAAGCGTCAACCCCCGTTGTCGATGAGGTCTCCCCTGGTCCTGGACCGAACCTCGGCTCCCGGGTCCCCTGGGAGCCCAACCCAGGTAGCCTCCTCCAAAATAGAAATTCACCCGCGCCGGTTGCCAACGATAAAGACTCCCGGGTACCCAGCACCACCGCGAGTAAAAAGAAACATACACCCAGCTTCCATAATGGTAGGGTACCCAGCCCCAGGGCTCATCGCTGATCCAGACCGGACGGTCCAAGGGATCCTTTCCCCAGCGCCCTTTTTGGTAGGGAATCCACTCCGACTTCTCATGGGGCCACCAAACCCGGCCATAGGAGGATACATAACCCCACTGTCCGTAACGATTCAAATCACGGCTGCCCGCATGACGCGAGGAGGTCCTTGAAGATGAAGGACTCCGGGCAGGCCGCAGTGATTCTCTCAGGTCGCTCCATTCGTCGAACTCGTCGCGCTGCACACCCCGGTAGAGCCGAGTCAGGGGCTGACCTGAGTCCCCCATCCTCCAGGCGTCTCCTTTCCGGATGCTGAGACTCACGGATCCCTTGACGGTTCGAGCCACTCCCTTTCGGACTCGAACAGTGGTTTCTCCGTTTTCCGATAAATTGAAACGATAGATACCCTCGTCCCTTAGCTCCGTGGTAGACACGGATGAAATAACTTCGAAGGGAGTCCCACCTTTTTTTTGAACAATAAGATCGCCTGAGAGCAACCGTAACGTGGCCTTCTTTGAAGACGATTCCTCAAAGACCACACCGGTCCATGAACCCAGTCTCACCACGGTTCCGTCATTGAATTCGACCTCAACACGGGAGTTCCTCTCCGAAAAGATCCGATCACCTTCCCAGATTGGGAAATTCCGCTTCAGCAGCTCCCATTCCGAATGCCCCTCATGGGCAACTGCAACCGTTCCATCAACATAATTAACACGGGAAGGATGCTGGTTCTCCGCCACCAGCAAGGTGGAAGAAAGGAACAGAGCCCCAACCAGGCAGGTTGTCTTAACGAGGGAGTCGCAGCTACTCATTGTTCTCACCTTCCGAACAAGATTTCAGCGATCGTTGGTCACGACCATTATAGCACCGACTAACCCGCGTTTTTCACACCCCCTCTACCGCATCGGCGCTCGCCTACAGC
>JAPYTY010000229.1 GCA_029942065.1 Acidobacteriota bacterium
GCCGTGCACCATCCGGATTCGGCACCTGAGGTGCCTCCCACACTCCGGACTCGTGAAACGTGAAATCTGAAACGTGAAACGTGCTGGTCGAAGACCAGCGCTCTTCAGTGTTCCGGTGCCGTCTCGATCGCCACAGCCGGGCCGGCTCCTTCGGGCTCCCGGAGGCTGTCAATCATGTCCTTGACCTGTGACGAGGGTGGCGCAAAAAACGGGGTGAGCAGGAATGCGGTGGCGAAGTTGAGCACCATACCCACCGCACCGATGCCCTGAGGTCCGATGCCGAAGCACCAGTTGGACATCCCCCCATAGACGCTTCCAATGATGTAGTAGGCGGTGAAGCTGATTCCAACCACCATGCCTGCGGTGGCAGGGACCGTTCCGATGCGCTTGGAGAAGATTCCCAGGACCAGAGCCGGGAAGAAACTGGAGGCTGCCAGCCCAAAGGCAAAGGCCACCACCTGGCTGACAAACCCGGGAGGAAAGATCCCAAACAAGCCCGCAATCACGACGGCAAACCCAATGACCACCCGACCCACCATCAGACGGCGGGCTTCGCTGGCGGCTGGATTGATGATCCGGTAGTAAAGATCATGAGCCACGCTGGAGGAGATCACCAGCAACAGACCGCTGGCGGTGGAAAGAGCTGCCGCCAGGCCTCCGGCTGCGACCAGGGCAATGATCCAGTTGGCCAGTTCCGCCATTTCGGGTGTTGCCAGGACGATGATGTCTCGATCCGGGCCGACCAGCCGCATTTCCCGGAGCACCTGCCTGCCGTCCGTTCCCTCGGAACCGTCGCTGTCGATCCACTGCCGGTGCTCTGCCCGGATCTGGGCAAAGCGCGCCGGGGCCAGCTGGCCTCTACGGAAAATTTCATTCTGGCTGAACTTTTCCGGATCTTCCGGACCATAATATTCGACTCGGTCGTCGCCGTCGTCCAACCAGATGATGAGGCCGGTCTTCTCCCAGTTGTTGAACCATCCCGGCAGTTCCTGGGCACTCTGACCGTGCAGACTCTGGATCATGTAATAGCGAGCAAATGAGGCGGTGGCCGGAGCGGTCAGGTAAAGCATGGAAATGAAAAAGAGAGCCCAGAAGGCACTCCAGCGGGCCGCCTTCACCGATTTGACCGTGTAGAAGCGCACGATGACATGGGGCAGACCCGCCGTTCCCACCATCAAGGCCAACACCGTGCAAAAGACATTGATCCTGTCCCAGCTGCCGGTAAAAGCCTCGGTGTAGGCAGCAAATCCCAGATCGCTGTGAATCTGATCCAGCTTGTCCAGCAGATACACGCCCTCACCCAGCAAATCGCTCCCCATCCCGATCTGGGGAACGGCATGTCCGGTAAGCCGAATGCTGATGGCGATGGCGGGAATGAGAAAGGCGGTGATCAAAACCCAGTATTGCGCCACCTGGGTCCAGGTGATTCCCTTCATTCCGCCCAGGGTGGCATAGATGAAGACAATGGCCATGCCTATGGTGACCCCGACGTTGATGTCCACCTCCAGAAATCGAGAAAAAACGATGCCCACTCCCCGCATCTGTCCAGCCACATAGGTGAAGCTCACGAAGACGGCACATAAAACGGCAACCAGTCTTGCCATATTGGACTCGTAGCGATCCCCGATGAAATCAGGAACGGTGTAGTGACCGAATTTTCTGAGATAGGGTGCCAGCAGCAGGGCCAGGAGCACGTAACCTCCTGTCCAGCCCATCAAGTAGACTCCACCGGCATAACCCATGGTGGCAATCAGTCCCGCCATGGAGATGAAAGAGGCGGCGCTCATCCAGTCCGCTGCGGTGGCCATGCCGTTGGCAATAGCCGGCACTCCGCGCCCTGCTACATAAAATCCCTGGGTGTCACGCACGCGGGAGAGCCATGCGATAACGAGGTACAGGCTGAAACTGATGCCCACGAATAGGAAAGTCCAGGTTTGAATACTCATGTCTTACTGGGAGTCCGAGACCGCATCACCCTTTCGCAATCGGCTCAGTTCGGCTGAGTGTTCGGTGTCCAGACGGTTCAATAAAACGGCATAAACCAGGATCAGCAGGACGAAAACAACAATACTGCCCTGTTGTGCAAACCAGAACCCTAGAGGAAAGCCGCCCAGACTGAAGCGGTTGAGCAGGTCGGCAATGAGGACCCCGCATCCCAGTCCCACCACGGCCCAGATGGTGAGCAGCACCACCATGATCCGTACATTTTTTCGCCAATAACGGTCCATGGATTCCACGATGCGCGGATCATGCAGATCGGTTTGTTCTGGAATCTTGTCCTGGCCCATGGCTTCCCTTAACACGGAGTCTCGGTTCGACGAGCGATCTTACTCCATGAGGTCGGCCGCTACAACCAAACCACGGAGACACAGAGAAGAAAATAACCACAAAGACACAAAGAAGATGACTGAGTCAGGGCGGGACGCCCTGACTCAAACGCTGTCGCTGCTTCGCAGCGATGCCGGAGATATGGCGAGCAATTGTAGCGGCCGCTCTGCGAGCGGCTTCCTGGATCGGCACGCTGAGGCGCCTCCCACACTCCGGACTCTTCATTCTGGATTCTATATTCTGGATTCCCTCTCCTTCCTCCTGTCTCCTGACTCCTGACTCCTTCCTCCTGTCTTCATTTCTCTTGAAACTACGATCCAGGTGTGAAATAAGTGATCCAGGAGGATCAATATGCATCTCATGAATCGAAGCCGTGTGGGTGGGTTGGGCGCTCTTGTTATGGTGCTGGGTCTGACCCAGGTCGTTGCCTTGCAGCTGGGCCTCCGTACGGCCGACGAATGGGCCGAAATCCTGGAGAGGGATCGTCGAGTCTCCGGTTTAAAGATAGAGGAAGTGGTGGCTCGTCTGGGGCTCGAGCCGGGTGATCAGGTGGCTGATATCGGGGCGGGAACTGGAGTGTTTTCCGGTCCACTGGCCCAGGCGGTGGCCCCGGGCGGGACTCTTTATGCAGTCGAAATCGATCAGGAACTGCTGGATTATGTGAACGACCGGGCGGGCAGGGAAAACATCACCAATATCACCGCCGTTCTGGGAGAGTTCGAGGATCCGAACCTGCCCAGCCGGGAACTGGATTTGATCTTTTTCCATGACGTCCTTCACCACATAGAAAATCGGCAGCAATACTTACAGGTGACCGCTTCCTATCTGAAGCCGGGTGGACGCATCGTGGTCGTCGATATGATAAAGGGCCATCCTGAGGCGGGTCACCGAGATCAGCCCGAGATGCAGATCAGTCCCGAGGACGTGAAACAGTGGATGGAGGCAGCGGATCTTCGCCTGGTGGAAGAAGTTG
Source organism: Acidobacteriota bacterium (assembly GCA_029942065.1). Taxonomy (GTDB): domain Bacteria; phylum Acidobacteriota; class UBA6911; order RPQK01; family JADFOI01; genus JAPYTY01. The sequence goes on from JAPYTY010000229.1 coordinate 3,302, forward strand.
ATGATCTGTTTGAAAACAAGTTTTTTGTCGCATATGGGCGTTAATAAAAAGTGTTTTAATAGTGAGTTAAGATGATTGATGTCAAGTGAAACCTTGGGCCCTCTGGTGGAGACCGGGTGGCTGGAGGAGCACCTGGACGATGAAAAATTAAGGATCTTTGATACCACCGCCTTCCTGGTCCCTCAGCCCGGCGGTACCTACCGGGCGGAGAGCGGCCTGGACCAGTTTCAAGAGCAGCATATTCCTGGCGCTGGCTTCCTAGACCTGACCGGAGAACTTTCCGACTCATCCAACCCTCTTCCATTCATGATGCCCGGAGACTTTCGGTTCAGTGAGACCGTCGCTGCCAAGGGAGTCTCTGACGATTCGTTCGTAGTTCTTTACAGTGCGGGAAGCATGATGTGGTCAACACGCGTTTGGTGGATGTTTCGTGCCTTCGGTCTTGACACGGTTGCAGTTCTCAACGGTGGCTGGGAAAAGTGGCAACGGGAAGGGCGCCCGTTGAGTTCGGAAGAGACCGCCTGCGAGGCGGGCACTTTTGAAGCGGAAGCTAGAATCGAGCTGTTTGCAGGAATCGACGAAGTTCGAGAGGCCATCAACGATGACAGCGTCTGCACGGTTAACGCCCTTTCTCCCGAGGTCTATCGGGGCGAAGGGCCCATGCATTCCGGCAAACCGGGCCACATTCCTGGCAGCCACAATGTCTACCACCAGGATCTAGTGGATCCTGATTCCGGCACCTTTCGGGATTCGTTTGTTCTCAAGGAATTATTCGCGGCGGTGGGAGCCTTTGAAAAGGACCGCATCATTTTGTACTGCGGAGGTGGCATCGCTTCTACCCTGGACGCCATGGCGTTGCTCCTGGCAGGTCACGAACGAATCGCGGTTTATGACGGATCGATGCGGGAGTGGTCCGGAAATCCGGAAATGCCTGTGGTGACCGGGCCGGACCCCTGATTTCGGGCGATGTTTCGGAGCGAAACCGGTGAATTGAGTGTAGGGGCGCACCGAGTGCGCCCACAGCAAGATCGTTGTAGCGGCCGCTTATTAGCCCGACTCTCTCACACCCGCTCTACTGCATCGGCGCCATGATC
>JAPYTY010000230.1 GCA_029942065.1 Acidobacteriota bacterium
GTGCACGGCCGTACACCCTTACAGATTCGGCACCTGAGGTGCCTCCCACAATCCGGACCTAACAAAGAGCGATCCGTACGCCCTTGTACCCTACTTTTACTGTCGGAACGCGGCTCCGATGCGCTCCACTTCGTGGTCTTCAAAGCTGTAGCTGGGACCCACCGGGTCGATCCCGAAGTCGGTGGCCAGAACCTGCTGAAGCACGATGAGCTTGCCGCCCACCATCGTCATCAAGGGACGCACCTTCAAGATATCGTCAACCGGGATAGAAAAGTAATCCCGATCCAGGACCACCATGTCGGCCAGTTTGCCGGTTTCCAGAGTTCCCAGCTTGTCGGGCTTGGTGACATATTCGGCTGCCCAGCTGGTGAACATCTTCATGGCGTGCACCCGATCGATGCGTTCTTCCGGCTGCCACACCTGACCATCGTAGCGGCGTGTCACCAACTGCCAATGCTGGTAAAAAGGCGGCTGAAAACCACCTCCGACGCTTCCCTCTCCTCCCCGTCGCAGGGCTCCTCCGCCGTAGTGCTGTCCCACCAGTTTCACGCCGGATTCAATATAGGTCTTGAAGGGCAGGATAAAGGGCTCGATTGCGGGGCCGTAGTCGGCAATGAAATCGGGCGCATAGCGAAGGTAGTCGGCGCCGCAGCTCAGGATGATTCCATAATTTTTCAGACCCTCCAGAATGTCCGGCTGCTGGCCGATCACGTCACAGTGCTCGCCGGTCATGTGCATATCTCGCACCTGCTGCATGCTCCAGCCGTTCACCTCCCGGGCCCGATCAATCATCCTCATAAAGGCACGAGCACTTTCACTACCGCAGATATGCACGCCCGCGAGTCGCCATCCGGATTTCATGGCATTTTCCAGTGTGTCCCAGGGCAGATCGCCCGGCTTGGGACACACTTCTCTGGACTTGATGTGGGGCGGAGCCGGAACGTCAGGTCCGGTACAGGATTCCGGATAATTGGAGTCCCAGCGTTCGGAGGCGACCCCGTCAATCCAGAAATAATCGTCGCCCAGACCCTGCAGTACTCCGGTCCGCCGATAGATCTGGCGGGTCTGCTGAGGATCGGTGGGCATGCGATGGATTTCGTAGTGGGCCGAGAAGCGGATGGGCATCTGACCCAGACTGACCAGTGCCGAATATCCGGACATGATCTTGGGAAACTGGATTCGGGAGGAAAAGGTGGTCACTCCCAAAGAAGCAAACTCCTCCGAGAGGATCTTCAACCCCTGGGCCAGGGTTGCGGGCGGAAGTTGTTCCAGAAACAGTTCCCAGGTGATGACGCTCATTTCCTGACTGCCCACCCATCCAATGGTGGGAATATCCTCGCCGATATCCACGCCGTGCATGGTCTCCTGAATCGAGTCGGAGTATCCGGGCATGAACTCGTTCAAGACTTCCAGTGCCTTGGAATTAACCCAGCCTCTGGAACCGGGTCGCAGCAGGACAGGATTTTCGTTGCCTCCCCACAAATCAATGGTCTGCTTGTCGCTCAAACGCCGAGTCCAGGACCAGACCCGCAGCTCGGTCGGGGCGTCGGGATGGGGTCGCACACTGAGCACCACCCAATCACCGGGATCAGCCTCCTCAACCGCATCCTTGAGGGCGTCGCGAATGTTGGCCTGAGTCTCTTCCAGCGTGCGTTCCGCGTCGGTACTCGCCATGTAGACGCCGTCCGGAGGATATTTGAAGCCCAATCGGTCCAGGTAACTGGTCACTCTCCCGTAAAGGTGAGTATGGGGCTCGATAATGCCGGGAATCAGCGTCCGCCCTTTCAAATCCAGGACCTGGGTATCAGGCCCCGCCAAAGGCTCCACTTCGCCGGTGGTTCCCAGCTTCATGATCCGGTCGCCTTTGACCGCGACGGCCTGATAGACATTCCCGACTTCGGTTGAGTTGGAAATATCGTCCATGCTGACAATGCTTCCATTCACAAATATGGTGTCGGCGTAGCCCGACCTGGCTACTTCCGGAGCCACTTGGGCATGGGCCTGAGGAAGCTGAAAACCAATCAGCAGCATGCCCAGCCCCAAACCCAAGGCCTTGCAGAAGGATCGGTGGTAATCCATAGAATTTCTCCTCCCTGAACGGGTATAAACGGTGTTTTTCAAACTGATGCCTAGATTGTAAAGACACCTCTCCCCGAACACAAAGGAAATCTTTTTTTTAGGCCCGAGGGCTTCACCACCAAGGCACGGCCGTGCCCCCCTACTAGCCATCCTCCGGCCTAGGCCCAGTTGCGTGAGTTGTGTAACTAGCTGGTCTCCGGAGTGTGGGAGGCGCCTCGGCCACTGGTCTTCCACCAGCGCGTTCCAGGTTCCAGGCTCCACGAAAGGCAGGACAAAGTCCCGCGCCGATTCCGGAGACCAGACATCGCCCTTACAGGGCTCCTCCATTTACCACACTTACCATGCCTGGGGCTCACGCCCCATGCTATTTCACATCGCCCCTTCGGGGCTCCTGGATCCTCCCGAAGAGCCGCTCATAGAGCGGCCGCTACAACTCGGAAGGAAATCCGAAATCCGAAGTCCCAAATCCGAAAAAACTTCCATCAGGGTTTCGGATTCAGGATGTCAATTTTCTTTCGCCGTGAGGCTTGGTGGTGAGGTCCGCCCGAACTTGCTGCGGGCGCACTCAGTGCGCCCCTACACTCACCTGATCGACCTCGCTGCGAAGCAGCGAGAGAGTCTGAGTCAGGGCGTTTCGCCCTGACTCAGCTATCTTCTTTGTGTCTTTGTGGTTAATTCCCTGCGCCCAGCACATCCTGGCCGTAGACGATCTCACCGCTGAGGCCGGTGGCCACAACCGTCACGTCCAGAATTTCATCGACCGGAATGGTGAAATAATCCCGGTCCAATACCGCAAAGTCGGCATATTTTCCGGGCTCCAGGCTGCCCAGGGTATCCTCCGCCATCACGTATTCAGCGGCCCAGTTGGTGGTCATTTTCAGGGCGGTGACCCGATCGACTCCCTCATCCGGAAGCAGCGTCACTATCTCCGCTACCTCGCCTGGTTCCAGACGAACGCCGAAATCCGACACCTCGACCTGGCGCGTGATCAGGCTATGAATGGGACGCCAGTTGCCGCCGCCTTCAAACGTCACACGGATTCCCTGATCGATCCAGGACTTGACGGGCATGGCGAACTCCTCGAGTTCATCACCATAGACCTTCATGTTAAAGGGTACGCCGCCCAGCATTCCCATGTTGACGTTGATGATGATTCCGAACTTCTTGATTCCCTCCATCACGTCGGGAAGCTGGCCCAGCAGGATGTTGTGCTCGAGCGTGGTTCTGAGACTGCGCATGTACTCCAGCGAATAGCCGCCTTCCTCCATGGCCTGTTCCAGCATCTGGATATAAAGCCGGGCGCCATGACTGGAGGTGCCGTGGGCCTGAACCGGTCGCCATCCGTGGACGATGGCTTCCCGGTAGGTCTCCCAGGGCTTGGTCCCCGGAGCGGGACAACGCTCCTTGGCTTTGACCTCGGCTGATGCATTGGGCATGTCGGGGCCCATGCAAACCTCATTGACCACCGAGTCCCAGATCTCGTTGCACATGCCGTTGAGCCACATCATTTCCCCTCCACCGGAATGGGTGGTCCAGGGGGCTCCGTAGCCCTTGTAAAACTCATGAATAGTCTTGAGGTTCCAGAAGTTGCCCCGCTGGGATTCGATGTAGTAGGCCAGACGGTGGGGCATGGTACCCGTTCGATTCAACAGGTGATAGGCCTCGACCACCTTGGGGAACAGGAGGCGGGTCCCGATCGTGGTGACGCCTCGAGCCACGGTATCCTCTCCGAACAGACGCAGGGCTTCCGCCAGCTTTTCTATCGGTTCGTCCTTCCACCAGAACTCAAAGGTCAAGCCCTGGAGATCGGGAACGGCGGCATAGCCGTCCTGGGCTGCTCCCGGGCGATTTTCCAGGTCGGTGCTCTCTTCCCAGTCAGCAAAAACCGACTTGATCGCCTCGATGGCCACCGAGTTGAACATTCCCTGGATGCCCATCGATACCAGCACCGGATTGTTTTCCGTTCCATTGTCAATTTGCCGTCGGTTGAGCTGACCGAGATAAAGCCAGCCCCGTGCCGTTCCACTGGGATTCCCCTTGTTATCGGTCAGACCCACCGAGATCCACTCCCCGGCAGGAATGTTCTGGACGCGGATGGCGTTGACCACCGTGTCCCGGATCAGCTTGGCCGTGCCTTCTGCGGTGGTCTCGGCAACCACCGACAGTTTGACACTGGGATCGGTGAGACCTTGTCCCGGACCATAGGTTCTGGAGGCTCCTGAAAAGGCATGATAATGGGGATTGATGATTCCTGGAATCACGGTTCTGCCGCCCAGGTCCACCGTTTGGGTCCTGGAT
>JAPYTY010000231.1 GCA_029942065.1 Acidobacteriota bacterium
ATCCTGGAAGATGAAAAAGTGGGCGCACAGGCCACGGAGTTGCTCCAGAATGCACGGGCTCTGCTGGAACGCATCGTGGATGAGGGGCTGCTGGGAGCCACTGCTTCGATTGGAATTTTTCCCGCCAACAGCGTGGGCCACGACGATATCGAAATCTACACCGATGAAGCCCGATCACAGATTCTCGCCACTTTCCGTCACCTCCGACAACAGACCCGAAAAACACCCGGCCGACCCCATCGCTGCTTGAGTGACTTCATCGCTCCCAGGGAAACCGGGGTAAAGGATTATATCGGGGCCTTCACCGTCACCGCCGGATTGGGAATTGATGAGGTGGTCAAGAATTTCGACAAAGATCAGGATATTTATCAGAGCATCATGATCAAGGCGCTGGCAGACCGGCTGGCCGAAGCCCTTGCCGAAAGAATGCACGAGAGGATCCGCAGGGAATTTTGGGGATACGAAAATCAGGAAAAATGGTCCAGCCAGGAACTGCTCCATGAAAAATACCAGGGTATTCGCCCTGCACCCGGCTACCCCGCCTGCCCGGATCACAGCCTGCAAGCGGATCTTTTCGACCTGCTGGCCGGACCCGACCTCCCCGTCCGCCTGACCGAGAGCTTTGCCATGGTGCCGGCGGCTTCGGTAGGCGGATTCTACTTTTCCCACCCCGGGTCTCACTACTTTGGAGTGGGCAAGATCGATCGGGATCAGGTCAAGGACTACGCCCGCAGGAAGAAGGTGGATCAAAAGCTGGCAGAGCGATGGCTCTCCCCTCAGCTGGGGTACCAGGGGAACCCTGGTGCAGACGAGGCTCAACGGTTGTCGACGACCCCCTGACCGCCCTTCATGACCCTCCAGGGAATCTCAAGGACGAAGCGATCGTCTCGAAGGAGAAAAAACCGCTCCCAGTCTCCACCCCCGATGAGAACCGGTCGACCTGCTCTGATTCATTTCCGCTGAACCTTCTCGCTATCTCTGTAAGGGCCAGCCCGATGTGCTCCACGTCCTCGTCCTTGAAGTCGGTGGGGCCACCGACTCAACTCCAAAGTCGCCGGCCAGCGCTTCCGGCAGGACAATTATTTCCCCCCCGACCATCGTCATCAGAGTTTGAATCTTCAGGATAGCGTCCTCGTCAACCGCCATAAGTCGTTTGTCCCAGCCCTTCCTTACATCGAATACTGCATTGCCCACTCCTAATCTTTGGCCTCCTTTGCAGCCTCGACCGCTCTCAGGATATCCGGGTAGCAACCGCAGCGACAGAGGTTTCCCTCAAGATACTCAGCCGCCGCCGCCCGGGTCGGGCTTGGGTTCTCCTCGAGAAGCGCCTTGACGGTCAGGACAAACCCCGGAGTGCAGTAGCCGCACTGCAGCGCCCGCTGCTCGATAAAAGCTTCCTGAACGGGGTGAAGGGCGCCCTCCTTACCCAGGCCTTCAACCGTGGTGATTTCCCGCCCCTTCACTCGTGATGCCAGAATAAAACAAGCGCTTACCGGCCGCCCATCCAGCAGGACCGTACAGGTGCCGCAGGCACCGACTCCGCACCCTTCTCTAACACTCCAGAGCTGGAGGTGGTCCCGCAATGCCTCGAGCAGCGTGTCCGCGTCCTCCAGGAATAGCTTTTCGTCCCTTCCATTGACTCGCAGCAAGACCTCCTGCTTCATTGCGGCACCTCTGCCCGGCCGGGTTTCGGGTCCTTTTCGGCCAACCCGCGCAGGATTTTCTCTGGTGTGATCGGTAGGTCCCGGATCCTCACGCCGGTTGCATCTTCAATGGCATTGGCGATCGCCGGCGATACGGTAAGCGTTCCCGTCTCCCCTACACCCTTGGCTCCAAATGGACCCGTTTCATGAGGTACTTCCACCAAAATCGATTCAAAATGTTCCGGCAAATCCTTCACCGAGGGTATCTGGTAATCGAGCAGCGACCCGTTCAGGAGCTGACCCTCTTCGAACACCATCTCTTCGAACAGTGTCATCCCGAGTTGCGTGATGGCCGCCCCCAACAGCTGCTGGTGGCAGTGCCTGGGGTTGATGGCGGTACCGGTATCCCCCACGCTCAGGAATTTCACAACCTTGACCTGCCCGGTTTCAAGGTCCACTTCGACCTCCGCTGCACTGGCAGAGGGGAACCAGTACTCGGTGCACTTTTCCGAGCGACCGGTCTCGGGGTCGGTGGGAATGGCTCGGGGCTCGAAAATGGCCTCTCCGATGATGGTGGTCCCCAGACTGCCAAACTTGGCAAGGAAAACATCACGCATGCTCATCCCGCTCTCCTGGGATCCAGACACGAAAATCCTGCCATCCCGGGCCACCAAATCCTCGAGGTTGGCTTCCAGCGCCCTGGCTGCCACGCCAAAGAGCTGGGCCTTGATCTTCATTGAAGCCATGCGTACGGCGTTACCCATATGGTAGGTCGAGCGGCTTCCAGCCGTGATGGTGTCGTAGGGGGTGACATCGGTATCGGGCTGGACAAGATGAACCTGGTCGAAACAGACTCCCAGTTCCTCCGCCGCAATCTGGGCCAACACGGTGTCCGATCCCTGCCCCATTTCAACTGTGCTGCTGAGCACGTTGACACTCCCATCGGAATTCATCATGACGACGGCTCCGGAGATCGAGGGGGTCAGGACGGCCTTGACGCCGGATGCAATCCCCTTGCCTCGAACCTTCGTGGCATTATTCTGGGGTCTGGGCCCGGACCACTCGATGGCCTCGGCCGCTTGTTCAAGCGACTCCTTCAGGCCAAAGGAGTGGACCGGCGTACCGGTCGCAAACGGTTCGCCTTCTTCCAGAGCGTGGTGCATCCGGAACTGGACGGGATCGATGTCCAACTCCCGGGAGATGATGTCCATCTGTGACTCATAGGCCCAGATGACCTGTGGGACACCAAATCCTCGGAAGGCTCCGGCCGGAGGCTTATTGGTGTAAACACAAAAGGAATCGATCCTCACATTTGGAATACGGTAAGGTCCGGCGGAAGTATAACCGGACTTGTGGACGATCCTGGGACCGATATCTGCATAGGCCCCGGTATCGAAGAAAACTTCACAGCGGCGGCCCGTGATGACACCGTCTTTGACAGCCGTCTTGAGCCTGGCAACGGCGCCGTGCTTGGTGATGGTCTGGAACTCCTCCTCCCGGCTCAGGGCGTAGCGCACCGGCCGACGAGTTTCAAGGGCAAGCAAAGCAACCAGCGGCTCCAGTTTCCCGTAGAGCTTGGCGCCATAACCTCCGCCCAGGTAGGGAACCCGCACCCGGATCCGATTCATGGGCAGCCCCAGAGTGGTGGAAAGCTGGGTCCGGACAAAAGAGGGCGATTGAGTGGCCGTCCACACGTTGACCTTTTCGTCTTCATCCAGGTAGACCAGGGTTACATGGGGTTCCATGGGCATGTGCTGGGCAGGCGGAGAAGTGAAGGTGTCCTCAAAAATACGATCCGCCTCTCGGAAGGCCGCCTCCACATCCCCGGTTCGCAGTTTGAAGTGGTAGCAGACGTTCGATTTTTCTCCTGCCTCCATATGGTCCAGATCGGCGAACACCCCGGCCGGCTTGAACTCCTGGTGAACCAGGGGCGAGCCGGATTTTGCGGCCTCAAGGACATCCAGGACGACCGGCAGGGGCTCGTAATCAACTTCTATCAGTTCCAGCGCATCCTCCGCCCGGCGCCGGTCCACCGCCACAACGGCCACCACCGGGTCTCCGACATGCAGGACCCGATCGATGGCGAGGATCGGCTGATCCTTGAAGGCCGGACCAAAATAAGGATCGACATCGGGCATGGCGGCAATCTCAGCCCCGGTCAGCACCAGCACCACTCCCTCCATTGCTTCGGCCCGGGATTTTTGGATGCCGATGATGCGGGCATGGGGATAAGGACTTCTCAGCACAGCCACCTGAAGGAGACCGGGCATCTCAATGTTGCCTACATGGAGGATCCTGCCGGTTACTTTCCGGGCTGCATCCTTGCGATGTACCGACTGCCCGACAATTTTAGTTTTTGACATGGGCTTCTTCAAACGGAGAACCGCCGTTCAGCCTCCCGAATAGCCCGTTTGATGAAAACCGCGGCCATCTGGCGCTTATACCCCTCCGAGCCTCGAAGGTCTGACATCGGAGAGATCTGCCGGTCTGCCACACGGGCCACTTTTTCAAGAAGGGCGTCATCAAGAGGCTGATCTCGCACAAAATCCAACCCTTCGATCAGCAAGGGGGTGCTTGCCAGGCCGGCCAGCCCTAACCTGATTTCCAGACAATTCTCCCCGGTTCGGGAGAGTAAGGCCGCCACTCCGAGA
>JAPYTY010000232.1 GCA_029942065.1 Acidobacteriota bacterium
TTTCAGAAGGGATTTACGACTGAGAAGCTGAAGCCAGGAGAAGCGTGCTTCGCACGCAGAGAAACTCCTCGCTGACGCTCGGAGTGGAGAAACCCGTCGCTTCGGCTCCGCGTGGAGAACGGTCGGAATTTGAATCTCCTACTGAATTGGGATTTTGGGTTTTCTGTCAGTCGGCACCTCCCACACTCGTGGACTTGTCTCCTGAACTGGGATGGAAATGTAGGGGCGTACTGAGTACGCCCACAAGACCATCTTGTTCCATGGCCGGGACCGGGCGCACTCGGTGCGCCCCTACAACAGACTGCAGGATCGTGCCAACATGAAACGTGAAACCTGGCACGTGGAACGCGCTGGTCGAAGACCAGCGCCCAAGAAACCCACTAACTTGTTGAAAAGAAAAGTGGGCCGTACTGGAATCGAACCAGTGACCCCCTGCTTAAAAGGCAGGTGCTCTACCTATTGAGCTAACGGCCCATGTGAATGGAAGTTGTTTTACTTGACAGGTTTAACGGAATGGGTGTTGTTAGAAGCAACGCCCCGAATCCCCATTGTGCGGTAATTGTGCGGTGAATTTTGCATATCAGTTTAAACGCTCCATTTTACCCCCGAGAGTCTACCACATGAAACCGATTTCATCCCTTCCCTTCCTGAATCACCTCCTGCTTTGCCCTCTGCTCAAGAGCTTTGATAAAGTGATCATGGTCTGCGAACCTATGCCTTGTACCTTCCGCATCGATAAGTCTCTTCAAACCGTCTTCACCACGGTGAAGGGATCCATCGCCCTACAAGATGTCCGTGACTTGGTAAGAAATCTAATCGAAAATCCGGATTTTAACCCCAGCTTCAATCAGCTCACTGATTTTCGTGAGGTCACCGAACTGAAGGTAACCTCTGCCGAATTGAAGGCGATTATTTCAGAAACACCCGATTACATTAGTGAAGAAGCCTGCAGAGCTGTGATCCTTCCATCTCAGCCAGCCGTGTGGGAAATACTGAAGATGTATAAGATTCTGCTTGGCCTTGAACCCAGGAATATCCAGAAGAATTTCCAGACATTTGAAGACACGGAAACAGCCCAAAATTGGCTCGGGCTGTCCTCTGATTGATACTGCTACAACGATTTTGCTGGGGGCGCACTCTCAGTGCGCCCCTACATTCTCTTGTCCGGCATTGCTCCGAAGGAACGACAGAGTCGGGTTCAGGGCGGCACGCCCTGGACCCGTCTTCTTTGTGTCTTTGTGTCTTTGTGTCTTTGTGTCTTTGTGACTTTGTGGTTCTTTTCTTCTCTGTCCTTCTGTGTCTCTGTGGTGAAAACCGCTTCGGATCATTTCAGCAAGGGCTGAAGGCAAGGGCTTTCTTCCATGACGATGGTTTCCTTGCGGTCCGGTCCAATCGAGATGATGGAGATGTCGGTCTGGATCAATTCGGAGATCCGGTTCAGGTAATCCCGGGCTTGCTGAGGAAGCTGGTCATACTCCTGGACCCGGGAGGTATCGGTCTTCCAACCGGGACAGGTTTCAAAAACGGGCGTCACATCTTCCAGAACAGTCATCTGGGGCGGAAAAGACTCCAGCCCTTCTCCCTTGTACTGATAGCCCGTGCAAAGCTGGATCTCGTCGAGCTCATCCAGTACGTCCAGTTTGGTCACCACCAGGGTGTCGATGTTGTTGATCATGCAGGCATAGCGCACCACCACTGCATCAAACCAACCGCAGCGGCGGGGCCGGCCGGTTGAGGCACCAAATTCGGCCCCCTTATCCTGAACATGCCGGCCAACCGAGTCATTCATTTCGGTGGGGAGCGGTCCTGAACCCACCCGAGTGGTATAGGCCTTGGCGATTCCAATGATGCCGGTGATATCGCTTGGCCCCACGCCCGTTCCGATACAGGCACCCCCGGCCGTCGCATTGGAGGAAGTGACAAAAGGGTAGGTTCCGTGGTCGACATCGAGAAGGGTTCCCTGGGCTCCTTCAAACAGGATATTGCCTCCATTTCGAACTGCCTTGTTGAGGTACTCCGCCGTGTCGATCACCAGGGGCACAATTTTTGGCGCCAGCTTCATATAGCCGGCATAGATCGCCTCGCTGTCGAGCGGTTCCAGGCCGTAAAGCCGGTCCAGGAGATGATTCTTCACGGCCACGCTGGCTTCCACTTTGGCTTTGAAAATCTCAGGATAAAGGAGATCCCCGGTTCGAATGCCTCGGCGGCCCATCTTGTCTTCGTAACAAGGACCGATTCCCCGACTGGTGGTGCCGATTTTTTCATCGGCGAGGCGATCTTCTTCCGCCGATTCCACGGCCCGATGGTAGGGCATGATCAGATGGGCGCGATTACTGATAAAGAGGCGGCCTTCGATCTCCAACTCATCCAGCGTCTGCAGTTCATCTTCAAGGGCCTGAAGATCCAGCACCACCCCGTTTCCAATGACACACACCTTGTCGGGATGGAGAATCCCCGAAGGGATCAGATGAAGAACGTACTTCTTGTCCTGGATGATGACGGTGTGGCCCGCGTTGTGGCCGCCCTGGTAACGGGCCACCACGCTGAAGTGGGGGGTGATCAGGTCTACGATCTTCCCTTTGCCCTCATCTCCCCACTGGGTGCCGACGATTACTACGTTAGCCATGGCCGAGGACCGGGGCACAGACCAGGAGAGGCCGACCCCTGGCTTCCGGGCCCATTAAACAGTTCCCTGTAACTGGGACTCGATCATTTTGGCAATCGTGTCTTTTGCGGTATTTCCAACGATCTGGTCCTTGATCTCACCACCGTTGAAAAGCAGCAAGGTTGGAATTCCCTTGATATTGTATTTCCCGGCTGTCCCGGAGTTTTCATCCACGTTCAGATTGACCACCTTGGCCTGGTCCGCAAAATCCTTTGCCACCTCATCTATTACCGGGGCCAGCGCTCGACAGGGGGCACACCAGGTCGCCCAGAAGTCCACCAAAACAGGCTTGTCCGAGTTCAGAACTTCTTCTTCAAAGGTCTCATCCGTTACTGCCTGAACATTCTCACTCATGCTTCCTCCTTCACGGTTTTCCGCGTCGCTCCTTACGATTTCAAGGTCATGTTACCATACCCGGGTGAAACGCCAGCCTCGGGCCAAAAAGTCTCTCGGCCAGCATTTTCTCGCCAATTCCGACTACTGTCAAAAAATTGCACAATTCGCTCAAATTGGCCCCGAAGATACCGTCGTTGAGGTCGGACCAGGCTCCGGGCAGCTGACCCGGGTCCTGTTGCCCCTGGCCCGAAAAGTGATCGCCGTCGAATTTGACCGCGACCTTGTACGTTACCTCAACGAACACTTCTTGGAGGACAACGATGATGCACCCAAGCACCTCGACGTCATCCAGGCCGATATCCTCTCTTTCAACTGGGCCCTTGCAGGGGAACACCCCTTCAAGGTCGTTGGCAACCTTCCCTATAACATCGCCACCCAGATACTTCAAAATATGCTCCCCATCAAGGATCGGGTTCAAAGCGGGACCTTCCTTCTCCAAAAAGAAGTGGCTCAGAGAATCCTATCCTCCCCCAACAGCAAGGATTACGGGTACTTCACACTGCTGATGGAATATCACTTCGAGAGGACACCAGGCTTTGACATTCCACCGGGAGCCTTCGTTCCTCCGCCCAAGGTCGTGTCCCAGGTGATCCAGCTCAGGCCCCGAAACTCTCCCTTCCTGGTTCCCAGTGAGCCCCACTTCCAGGGGTTACTGAAGGAAGCTTTCCAGCAGCGCCGCAAAACCCTCTGGAACAACCTCAAGTCAGGACACGATCCGGAATCACTGGAGTCGGCCTTCGAGGCCTGCTGCATCCCCTCCAGGGCACGCCCGCAAGAGGTGACCCTGGAACAATATGCCTGTCTTGGACGAATGCTATAATCTGCCCTTCATGAGCGACTACCTGGAAATAACTCCGCTGGGAGGCCTGGGCGAATTCGGAATGAACTGCTCGGTCCTGCGCTGCGGCGAGGACATGATCCTTATCGATGCCGGGATCACTTTTCCAGGAGGACACCTGGGCGGCGGCCTGGGGGTTGACGTGATTGTTCCGGACCTCACCTTCCTCAAGGAACACCAGCACAATCTAAGGGCCATCCTGCTGACTCACGGCCATGAGGACCATTCCGGAGCCGTTTCCTATGTCCTTGAAGAGGTTCCCGCACCGATTTACGGGAGCGCAATGACCCTGGGACTGGTGGCGCAGAAGCTCAAAGAACGGAAACTGGAGGATTCAGCGGAGTTGGTCCCGATGCGGGCAAGAGAGCCCCTGGATTTCGGCTCTCTCCGGGTTG
>JAPYTY010000233.1 GCA_029942065.1 Acidobacteriota bacterium
GCTCAGGCCTGCGTCCACGAAAGCCGCAATTTCTTCATGGGTCACCACTCCCATGGGAGCAAAGTTCGTTCCCGCATCGGTTCCGACTGCCAGGGTGATCCCGGCTGCGTGCAGTTGCCTCACGTTTTCCTTGGCTTGCTCATAAGAGGCTTTCATGGCCGCCAAGGTCTCCGGCTTGGCATCGGCCGTTGCTTGCTTGAGGTTGTCCGCCTCCTGGCCGAGTGCGGCTCGAACCAGGGGATCCTCCAGCAACCCTTGATCCTCTTTGAAGATCAAGGCCTTTTTTCTTTGCACCAGGGTGGGAGCCACAATCGTTCCTTGCCGGGCCATTAACTCCAGGGTCTCCTGGTCGTAGGGATCCCGGGCAATGTGGGTAATCCCGTCCAATCGGGCCCGTACCAGGGTCCTGGTATCCTCAGCCGCGTTGAGGTGAGCCATCACCCGCAGGCCATGCCGATGGGCTTCATCAATGATGGCTCGGGCCGCTTCCGCCTTGAAGAGGGGCAAATCCGGACGGCTCGGAATGCGGGCGAACCAGATCTTGACGCCGTCGACCCCCCGGCCGGCCAGCTGCTGAACTCGCTCCCTGGCTTGAGCCGGATCATCGATCTGATTGAGTTCCTCCAGCCCTATCTGGGTGGGATGGCCCCCCACGGCCGCAAATCCGTGACCCGCTGTGAGAATGCGCGTGCCGCTGAAATCATCCTCCCAGCTGCCGTCTCGCAGAGGGAAAATAGTGTCCCGGTCCAGTCCGAGACTGAAAACCGTGGTCACGCCCAGAGCCAGATTCTGTCTACGGTGCAGGCGAACCTGTTGATCGTAGTCGGGGGATTTGCGGATAATCGCCTGCTCGCCCAGGTGGACGTGAGTATCAATGATTCCTGGAATGACCACCCGTTCGGAGGCATCCACGACCACCGCGTCCGAGGGAATCGTCTCCGGTGGCCCCACTCTGGTGATGGTATCGCCCTCGATCCAGATCAGAACATCGGTTCGGGGAGGGTTCCCGGTACCGTCGATCAGTAAGCCTGCCTTGACGACGGTGATGGCGGGGATTTCCTGGGCTTGAAGGGGCACCCCCGGACAAAGGCCGATCAGTAGGACGACAATGGGTATGAAGCGAGTGTTTATTGGCATGGGCTCTGGATCCTCCTATTTGGTAGGTCCCTGTTTAAAGAATTCCCAGCCTTTTTGCAACTTCTTCTTGCAGCGGCCGATCACCCTTATGTGTTATTTTGGCAGCATTCTGGTCAGGATAAGGCTGAGTTGATGATGAAGGTAACCCGCTCTCCAATTCCGTTGAAGACTGTCGTGGTCCTGGTTCTTGGCCTCTTGTTTTCCATCGCCACGGCCCTATCAGAGGACACCTACGAATTTCGGGGCAGGGTGCTGCAGCCCGATGGGAAATCCTTCAGGGACGTCCTGGTCACTGTTTTTCTGCAAAGTGCAACCACGCCCTTCACCACACGGACCCTGGCCGGCGGAAATGGAAAGTTCAAGTTCAAGAAGCTGCGGGAGGGGATGTACACCTTGATCATCGCGGTCCCTTTATGGGGAGAGATGCGGCGGACCATCGAAATCGGACCCAGCTTTGCCGACGCCAAGGGGAGGGTTGAAGAAACCTTCTATCTCGAGGAACGGTACACCCGGGATGACAAGTACACGATCTCAGCCAGCCAGTTGACGGTTCCGGACCGAGCCCTGAGGGAATACGGCAAGGCTGCCGACCGTCTGGAGAACCATGAGGTGTCTCGTGCTATCGAGCACCTGGAGAGAGCGGTGGAGTTGGCCCCTCAGTTTGCAGCTGCCTGGAACTACCTGGGGACGATTTCCTACCATGCCGGAGACTACCGGCAGGCGGAAGAGTACTTTCGGGAGGCGCTCGAGCAGGATGCCGATGCCTACTGGCCTTTGGTGAACCTGGGAGGAGCTCTCCTGTCCCAGCAACGGGAAGAGGAGGCTGTTCCCGTGAATGAGCGTGCCGTTCAAGCACGGCCCGGTGATGCCCTGGCCCACTCCCAGCTGGGGCAGTGTTATTTTTCTTTGCGCCGTCTGGAGGATGCCGAGAGGCACCTGAAGCAGGCCAAGGCACTGGATCCCCGACATTTTTCCTTCCCTCAACTTGTTCTGGCGGAGCTTTACCAGCAGCGCCGCGATGACCCTGCCCTCATTCATGAGCTGGAAGAATTTCTGGAGTACCATCCCGATTCGGATCGTGCTCCAAAAATCACCGAAAGGCTGAACCGAATTCGGGCGCGGACCAGTCCCGGCCAGTAGGCGGGCTCACCGCAAAGACACGGAGAAGGAGTCAGGAGAAGCGCGCTTCGCGCGCAGAGAAACTCCTCGCTCATGCTCGGTGTGGAGAAACCCTTCGCTCCCGCTCCAGGTGGAGAAGAAGAACAGTGGAACCGTCAGAAATGCCCGAGCCTCGAAGGGGCGACACTGGAAACCTGAAACAGGACACGTGAAACGCGCGGATCGAAACCCGTCACGACTTTAAATGGCTCTGCACCATGATGCAGGCATTGGCCAGGTAATTGAAGGGGTGTTTCTGGAGGAAGGTGAGATTGCCGGCACTCTCGGTGCCGGGCTGCAGCCACACATTCATCAGTCCCAGTTCCAGACATTGCTGGAGTATTTGCTCGGTTGCTTCCGGGGGCACCACGATATTGACCACGGTCGGCACCTGTGGGATGTCCGCCAGTTGTTTGAAGGCCTCGTCTCCATCGACTGTTTCCCGGTTGCGGTTGACTGGAAAGATGGAAAACCCTTTCCGTTTGAGGTCTCGATAAATAACGTAGCCGTATTTAGCCGGATCGTCGGTAGCCCCGACGATGGCGACCGTGGTGTCTGGTTTCTCCAGTAATCCAAGGATATCTTCCATTTCAGCAGGTTCTAGTCTAGTCCGTTCCTCCCTTCTGTGCCAGCCGGATCATCCTGAAAAAGAAACGTCCATCTGTGGGACACTTTAGGGTCTGGTCGAAATTTTTTTGACCCCGGTTGAACAAAACAGCCGGCTTGCGTTAAGCTGTCGCGTTCATGAAAACGGTAGTGACGACAACAACGGGCTCTGCTCAAGGAATAAGAACATGCTTGCTCCCTATGGCGACACATTAATTGACTTGTTGGTCCCGACCGAGGAGCGTTCCGAGCTCACTGCCAGGGCGGGTACTTTGCCATCCATTCAAATCTCGGATCGATCGGTCTGTGATCTCGAACTGCTCGCCACGGGAGCCTTTTCCCCCCTGGACCGTTTCATGGGTGAACAGGACTACCAGCGGGTCCTGGAGGAGATGCGCCTTTCGGATGGGCACATCTTCCCCATCCCGGTGACGCTTCCCGTGAATCAGGCTCCTCACATCCAACTGGATCAGCAGATTGCCCTGCGCAACTCCAAGAACGAACTTCTGGCCGTCATGACCATTGAAGAGATATACCCGTGGGACCTTTCCCGGGAGGCTGAGACGGTTTTTCGCACCCAGGACGTCCGGCACCCACTTGTGGCGGAGATGCACCGCTGGGGAAAACTGAACATCTCGGGTTCCATTCAAATGGTTCAGATTCCTCAACACTATGATTTTCAGGACCTCCGACTGACCCCGGCCCAGACCCGCGAGAGTCTGTCCAGGATCGGTTGTGAGAGCGTGGTTGCCTTTCAGACTCGCAATCCACTGCACCGCGTTCATGAAGAACTGATCAGAAGGGCCTCCGAGGAGCACGACGCCACGCTGTTGCTGCACCCGGTGGTGGGACTGACCAAGCCGGGAGATGTGGATCATTACACGCGGGTCCGGACCTACAAGGTGCTGGCCACTCATTATTTCGACTCAGACAATCTCTTGCTGGCGTTGTTGCCCCTGGCCATGCGTATGGCAGGACCTCGAGAAGCCCTCTGGCATGCCCTGATTCGGCGCAATTTTGGAGCTGACTACCTGATCGTAGGCCGAGATCACGCCAGTCCCGGCAACGACTCCACGGGCCAGCCCTTTTACGGTCCTTACGATGCTCAAGAACTGGTGGAGCAGTTCTCCGCGGAACTGGGCGTCGGGTTGGTGCCTTTTCGCCAGTTTGTCTACCTTCCGGATGAAGATTGTTACCAGGAAGTCTCCAAGGTGGAGGAAGGCACGCGAACGGCTTCGCTTTCCGGGACTCAGGTGCGCGAAGAGTACCTGAATCAGGGCAAGGTGATTCCAGAGTGGTTCACCCGTCCTGAAGTGGCCGAGATCCTTTTGGAGACCCACCCTCCACGGCACCGCCAGGGGATGTGCGTCTGGTTTACAGGCCTGAGCGG
>JAPYTY010000234.1 GCA_029942065.1 Acidobacteriota bacterium
AGCAGATTGTCAAGCTGGGGAGCAACGACCAGGTCCGGGCCCTGGCCGGACCCGATACCCGGGTTCTGGATCTAGGCGGACGCACCCTGATCCCGGGCATCATCGAGCCCCACATGCACATTTACGGAGAAGCGGTTCAGCACCTGGAGCGGTTCGGCTTCACCTATCCACCCGGCGGGGTGATCGTCTCGATGCAGGCCAGCACCGATCTGGAAGAAACCCAGGCGGCCATGCGTCAGAAACTCGAGGAAGTGGTCAAGCAGGTCGATCCGGGCGACTGGATCGTGCTTCAGATCACCGAGCATCCCGACACCCCGGGGCAGGCTTCTCTGTGGGGCTTTACCCGGCGTCTGACCAATCGCGACACGCTGGATCTGTGGACGCCGGAGAATCCACTTCTGCTGAGACCGGGTGCCAGGGGCTGGATCAATTCCAGGGCCCTGGAGACCTTGAACGAATTTCTGCCCGGATACTCGGCCTCCATTCAGGAGACGATGCATGGCGATACCATCGGTGAGGACATTCCCGCCATCGGGTGGGTGGGCAGCCAGGAGATGGCCGTCATCACCTGGGAACTGTTTTTGCAGCAGCTCCCTTTGAACACGTTGGCTCAGGCCTTGAAGCTGGTATCCGAGGAATGGTCCGCCATTGGTGTGACCACCTTGTCCACCCGCATTCCCTTTCCCAAGGTGATGAGCGGATACGCCACCCTGGCCGGGCTCGGGCAGATGCCGGTCCGCCTGGCCGCCCACTACGAGGTGCACCGCATGCCCACCGCGCCCGATCAAACCCGACAGATGTACCGCCGCACGGGCGTCCTGCAGGGGATCGGCGATGACTACTTCTGGCTGGACGGGGTGGCTTCCGAGCGCTGGGATTCAACCTATCCGGAATCGTGCACGGGACCCGACCTGCCGGCCCCTCCCCACATCAAGGCCCGGGAGGTGTGCCCCAAACCGGGAGATCTCATGTGGGACGTTCTGGCGAACGCCTTGAAATCGGGCTGGCGGCTGGCCGGAGTCCATATGTGCGGCAGCCAGAGTACCCGGGCCTATTTTCAGATGGTGGAGCAGGCCCGTCAGGTCAACGGGATGTCGATGGAAGACATCCGCAAGATGGGAATGACGGTTGAGCACTGCAATCTGGTTGGCAAGCAGCCCGACATCATCCAGAAACTGAAAGACTACGGAGTGATCCTCAGCTGTGGTCCCAATCGAATCAGCGAATCCCCCCGATTGATTGCCGACTACGGGCCGCAGATCAATGACTTTCTTCTCCCCTTTCGAACCTGGATTGAATCGGGAGTGAGGCTGGTGGGAGCTCACTACGGCGGAGGAGCCTGGGGACGGCGTGCCGAAGGCAGTGTGGGCGCGGGACTGCAGCCCCCCTTTTTCCAGTTGTGGCAGGCCGTCACCCGCCAATACGACGGCCAGGTGTGGCAGCCCGACGAACGCATTGACCGGGTCTGGGCCATGAAGATGTTCACCAACTGGGCAGCCGACTATGTGATGAAGCCGGATAAGATCGGTTCGCTGGAGGTGGGGAAACTGGCCGACATGGTGATCCTCGACCGCGATTACTTCACGGTCCCGGTGGACGACATCCTGAAGGTCCGCCCCCTGATGACCATGATAGGAGGCCGGATCCAGGTGCTGCAGGGATCGCTGGCAGGGGAATTCGGGATGCCGGCAGTGGGTCCCGAGTACGGCTTCCGGGACGAGGACATCGCTCACATCGGCCAGCCGATCGGACAATAATCACGAAGGCACCAGGAAGAACGAGCCACAAAGACACAAAGAAGACAAACTCATTGCGCTCCTTCGGAGCGAAGCCTGAGAAGTGAGTGTAGGGGCGCACTGAGTGCGCCCGCAGCAAGGTCTGTGAAACTAAAGAAGGGCGTGCGGCTGTGCGCGCCTACTGTGTTGGCTGAGATTGGAGAGATACAACCAAGGAAAGAATTTTCTTCTCTGTGTCTCTGTGCTTCTGTGGTGAAATCTTTTACCCGAGGTTCTGTATTGAAGCCTCCGCCAGCACCCGGCGGAGGAGTTTTCGATCGGCCCGGTGTTTGAGAATCTTGCGGCCGTCCAGGGTGGCAACCGGAATGTCGTTGCCATAAAGCTGGGTAAGGTCAGTGGACCCGGAAATGTCGATCAGCTGGATCTCAAAGTCGAATTCCCGCTGGAAGTCCCTGAGAACTTCCAGAGCCTCTTTGCACAGATGGCATCCCTTCCGGGTGTAGAAATCAATTCGAGGGGAATTCACGGCCGTTTACCTTCCTGTGCTGGTTATTATCACCCTTTGAGAAAAAAAGGATTCGATTAATTGAATAAGGAAATCCAACTATTTGGATTTGGCCCGAAATAGACTACAAGATATAGCGTTATGACGGTTAAAACCCCCAATATAAGGTTTGGAGCGCTATTTGCATGAATTTATGTTCTGGTGTCAGACAACACAAGTAATTTGTGTTTGAAACTGAATAGGAACATGAGCTATACTTACCGCTTTGCTACAGGGGTTTTCCGCATTTAAACGTATTTTAAGTTGATTCGTTGAGCAATCATTAATTGTCTCCATCAACATTTTTTGACCCAATTGGAGGAACACGCATGAGAAAAAACATTTTTCTATCCTTAACCTTGGTGCTGCTTCTGAGTGGGACGATGCCCGCGCTGATGGCCCAGAGTTCCGCTGGAACCATCTTGGGTACGGTGACCGATACCACCGGCGGCGTACTGCCCGGAGTCGAAGTCAGCATAACGAAAATCGATACCGGCCAAACGCGTCTGGCCATCACCGGCGATGAGGGACGTTACACTGCCCCTCAGCTGGCGGTTGGCATCTACGAGGTTCGAGCCGAACTGTCGGGTTTTCAGACTTCCGTCCAACCCAGCGTTCCGCTTCAGATCGGTCAGGAAGCCCTGGTGAACTTGACCCTGGAAATTGGCTCCATCAGCGAGGAGGTGATCGTTTCAGGCGAAGCTCCTCTAGTGAACACAACCAGCGGTACCATCTCGGCGGTTATTTCCGAAGTCCAGGTGCACGAACTGCCCCTGAATAGCCGGAACCTGACCCAGCTCGCCTTGCTGACGCCGGGCGTGGTCCAGCTTCGAGCCGGCATTACAGGCGGAGTCACCACGGGAGCTCCCGCCGTTCGCGTGAGTATCGGAGGCGCCCGGTTCTACCAGACTGGCTTCTTCCTGGATGGAACCGAGGTGACCGACTCCTCTCGCGGTATGGGCCCGGCCGGTGCAGCCGGTTCGAGGTTTGGCGTGGAGACCGTCAAGGAGTTTCGGGTCATCACCAACAACTATTCGGCTGAGTACAGCCGTTTTTCCGGCGGTGTCATGAGCATGGTGACCAAGACGGGGACTAACGAAATCCACGGTTCCCTTTTTATGTTTCACCGCAATGACAATTTCGACGCCGCTGATTTCTTCGCAAATAAATATGGCCTGGGTAAGCCGGAGTTTCGCCGGCATCAGTTCGGTGTCACCCTCGGTGGGCCCATCGTGAAAGATAAGACCTTTTTCTTCTTCAGCTTCGAAGGGTTCCGCGAGGGTCTTGGTATCACCGATGTGGATACTGTCCCGACGCTAGAGGCCAAGCAGGGCATCATGCCGGCCACCGGCGGTGCCTGTTCGGCGTTTCTGACTGGTTTGGGCGGCGTCTACAATGGCGGAACGGACAAGTGTGTGATTCCCGTGAATCCGCTTGCCCAGCCCTTCCTGGCCCTATACGGGCCTCCCAATCGTCCCAGTGAGGACGGGGGGCTCACTGCAGATCAAGCCGCCAACTCCACCCAGCCGACTAATGAGGACTATGTTAACGCTCGTGTGGACCACACCTTCTCCGATTCGGATTCCTTCTTTGCCCGGTACACCACGAGTGTCGGGAGTAAAGATCAGGCCCTGGATGGAGGGTCCCATCAGCCTTCCGCCCTCACGACTACGAGAAATGACAACCACTACAGCACGGTGGAGTGGAAGCACATCTTCTCGCCCAATACCATCTACACCTTCCGCTTTGGCGCCCAGCGAAATACCTGGTATCAAGATCCTACCAACGATGGTGGCATCTATATCGGGTTCTACCCTGACCGAGCCATGGGAGTTATTGGGGTTGGAGATGGCGTGGCCCGGCAAGGGATCAACGTAAACGGACAGAACGTCAGCAACCAGTTCAGCTATGCCCACGACATGTTCATGACCCGGGGACGCCACGACATCAAACTGGGCTTCCTGGCCACCCGGCACCAGACCAATGACTTCACCC
>JAPYTY010000235.1:0-893 GCA_029942065.1 Acidobacteriota bacterium
CCCGTTTTCCCGATCACAAAGTCGAATTCCGACAAACTCTCAGCAGAAGGTGATGATTCCCCAAGAAAAACCACCTCCAACTCGGTTTTTCTTTGCACTGCAGAGAGCTCGAAGGTAACCGGATTGAAGCGGGCCGCATCGGGCAAAAATCCGACCCGTCCGGATGTGCCGACGGCATCGAGTATCTTTTCGGTCTCCCAGTCCTCCCGCCGGGGTGGGCCCGAAATGTCGAAATAATGGGTTTGATAGAATACCCACTCCTGTCGAATGCTGCGGTAGTCGGGGTCTGGAACCTCATCGAACAGTGCAATTTTATAAGGCGAGGTGAGAAAGGAAACACTCAGCATCTGAAAAAACGCCAGGACCAGAATCCCTATAACCCAGGACCTACGCTGCCTCCAGGGAGCCACCAGAAGAATGGCCAGGGGACAAGCCAACGGCATGATGTAACGCGGGTCCTTGGCCGGGAGCAAAGTCATGAAAAACAGCCCCCCCAGAAGCCACCACCAATGAAACTGGAGAAGTCGCTGATCGATCCCATTTCTTTGCCTTCCTGCCATGGTGACGCCACACACACACAGCACGGTCAACGGGAGATAGAGATAGTAACTGGCGAGCGAGCGTGGATAGTAAACCCATCCCAGGACTTGATCCCACCCGGGATCCCCCTCACCAACCGCTGCCTGGGCCGTGATCTGGAAGCGTCCCATCAATGAATCCAGATTGGGAAGATACCAGAGCACAACGAAAGGTAGAGCAAGACCGGCGGCAACAGCAAAATGTAGCAGTGATTTCCTTCTGTGAGGAGAGTAGATCAGAACATGAGCCATGGGAAGGAGTAGGAACAGCCCAAAAGTCCATTTGGTCAGGCTCCCAGCAGCGCAGGCAAGACC
>JAPYTY010000235.1:903-4266 GCA_029942065.1 Acidobacteriota bacterium
GGACCTGTCTTGAAGAAAGGTGCTTGTCACCAGTAGATACCCGGAGACTGCCACCCAGCCTGCCAGGGGAATGTCCAGCAAAGACGTCCGGCTGGTCCACACCACCAGAGGAAAAAGCAAAGGGAGCCAACCCGTGGCAACCGCTACAGCCGGCTTCATGAAAAGTGCCGCAAGACGGTAACTGCTGTAGGAAAGCAAGAACATTCCCACCAGATTGGAAAGCAACGCTAAAAACTGGGTGGCTGGAAAAACTCTCAGGAATAGGGCTTCCTGAAGGTAGTAAAGGGGGGGGTAATAGGTTGAGAGCTCAGAAAATTGATCAAAGAACCGGCCGTCCTGCCAGGCAGCCAGATACCTCCAGCCCTGAAGCTGATGGAAGGCCATATCCCACACAGCCGGTGTTTGATCCAGGAGTTCCCATAAGGCATGAATCATGAGGATCCCTGCCAGACCCAGCAACCAGATCCCTGTCCATTTTTCCTCTGAAATTCGGTCCTCAGTGGACTGAGTCATGGGCCCAATCGATGTAGGAGGCGATTGATTTCAAAGGGATATGGCGAGTCGATTGACCAAACGAAGCAGCTCCGATGATGCAAAATACAGACTCGGCTCTAAACGAACTTTTCACGAAGATACATGGGGATGAAAGAATAGGTTTCCTTTCGCCAGGAAAGCATCCTCAGCTTCTTGAGACTGACCTTCAGTACTTCCCTGTTTCCAAGTGCTTCGCGGGCTACATCCCAGATGATCCTTGGGCTGCCGTAAAATCTCAAATAAGCGTATTGCTGCAACTGAAGCAGGCGTTTGCCGGTGAGATGCTTGCGCTTGAAGGCAATCTGATCGCTGGTCAGAGTATCCCAGTTGATCTCCTCCACCTTGAGCAGTTTCTGTTCCACCACCTCATCGAAAAGGGCGGTTCCGGGTATCGGGATCACGACGTTGAAATTGGCTCGACGAAGCCCCAGCTTTGAAGCCAGTTTGATCGTGTCCTTGATTTCCTTTTCGGTCTCATCCAGGAAACCGATCATGAAATATCCGACGATCTGGATTTCACTGCAACCGGCAATCATGGCCGCCTTCTCCCGGATCGTTTCGACGGTCACTTTTTTCTTAATCAGATCCTGGATGCGCTGATTGCCTGATTCGATTCCCACCGCCAAGTTCTCACAACCAGCCGCCTCCATCGCCTGCAACAACTCCGGATTGAGAGAATCGAGTCGTACGCCGACCGGACAATCCCATTTAAGATCCAGACCGGACTGGACCAGAGCTTCGGAAAAGCGCATGGCATAATGTTTATTCAGGGTGAATTCATCATCAATGATGCTGAATCTTCGCACTCCATAGCGATTCTTCAAAAGCCTGAGTTCCTCGATCACATGCTCTACACTTCGATGCCGCAGTTTTCGTCCGGACAATCCGGGAGTGTTGCAATAGGTACACGGATAGGGACACCCTCGGGTCGTCAGTATCGGATAGTACTCATCCCAGATCGCACCTGGATAACTCTCAGGATCGACAAGATCCCAGGCCGGAATTCCATAACTATCCAGATCCTTTCCAAAACTGGGCTGATTCACCACCGGCAGTCCGGTTGACTGACTTCTCCAAACCAGGCCCGGCAACTTTTCGAGAAGTTTTTCGGGAATCTCTCTTCCATGGTCGGCGCAATAAGACAGAAGATCAGGCAGTCCCTCCTCGGCCTCAGCCTTCCAGGCAAAATCCAGATCGGGCATGCTGGAAAGGACAAACTCCGGCAGCGCCGAAGGGTGCGGCCCACCGGCCAGAGTCAAAGTCGAGGGACTGACCTGACGAACTATGCTGATGTGGTGGTTCACATAGTTGTGATCTCGACTGTAACAGCGAAATCCAACCACATCGTATTTCCCCTGCTGGACGAAAGCCTTGAAATCCTTAAAAGAAAACTTCTCTTTTGGGCAGTCCAGCAGAGTGACGTCAAACCCCTGGCTGCGCAGAGCCGTGCCCAGATATAAAAGGCCCAGATCGGGAGAAATTTTAAAATTATCCCCCTCACGAATCGGCAACACTAAAAGGATTTTCAAAGCCATACTCTAACGTTTCACATGACCTATTCCGGTCCGCTGTCAGTTGTCAGCTCTGAACATAGGTATCGGAAGTCATGGGCTTTTTCAGCTTCGACAGCTGGGCTCGATGAAACCACTGAACATAGACTTTCTCCATCAGTCGGATTAGCGGGATCTCCGGCATGAACTGGAAAAATCTCCATCGCAGGCGCAATCGCAGATAGCGGTAATAAAGACCGTAAATCCCCATCAGCAGCGGCTTGAAGCGATTATCACAGAATCTCTCGAAGGCGCGCCGCTCAAAGAACCGGCTCATCACGTTGATCTTGCTGATGAATTTTTTCTGACTCGGGCTGAGAAAAGGGTTATTGTTTTCCCCAAAGTGAAAGTGGCTCCACCCTTCCAGCGTATCGGGAAACTCCATACCGTGAACGAGACGACTTTTGTCGTACAGAGTCGTTCCTGGATAGGGCGTATAAATGGCAACGGGAGCGGTACCGGCGCCGGGATTGGTGCTTAACAATTCGAACATGAAATCAACGGTCTGAAGGGTTTCCTCCCGTTCTTCATTTGGAAAGCCGGCCATGAAGCCGTACTTGACATAGACATCGGAACGCGACAGGAGCCGATTCACTTTCCTTACCTGTTCCAGGGTTGTTCTCTTGAGAATTTCCTTGAGACGTTCCGGAGAACCCGATTCAGGACTGACCCACAGCTCCTTGAAGCCGGCTCGGTAGAGCTTGTCGATCATCTCATCATCCTGCCGATGGAGATAATCGACCCGGCATGGCACCTGAATAAGAACCTTCATTTCTTTCTCAATCAGCAGGTCGCAAATTTCTTCCACCCGCCGTGGATTACCAAAGAAATAGTCGTCCTCGAAAAAAACAGCATTCACGCCAAAATGCTCCACCAGATAGGCCACATCCGATACCGTGCGTTCGGCGGAATGATGACGGAACCGCTGTTCGTTGAACTTGAGGTTGTAGCAGAACTCACAATCAAAGGGACAGCCGCGACTGGTGACCATCTGCAACTGAGCTTCTCCCGTGGAGGGCGCCCGGGTGAAATACCGATCCATGTCAATCAAGTCGTAATCAGGCCTGGGAAGAACGTCCAGATTCTCGATCATGGGCCGGGCAGGGGTGAACTTTAACTGTCCCTCCTTCTTGTAGCCGATTCCCGGCACCAGGCCCGGATCCGTACCCTCTCGCAAGCAATCGGCCAATTCAATCAGGGTGATTTCCCCTTCCCCGATCACTACCATGTCGCAGTACTCATCCTTGAGGGTGGAATCAGGACACAGGGAGGGATGGAC
>JAPYTY010000236.1 GCA_029942065.1 Acidobacteriota bacterium
GGTCTGGGCCAACCCCAGCATGTCACGTCCCTCCATGACAACAGGAATACCCTGCTGCTGGATGGGAGTGGGAACTGAATAACCGGCCTGTGCTATGGCGTCGGCTATTCGGGGATCAAACGAAAATTGTGTAAAACTCAATGCAAATGCTCCTTATTTGATGGACCCGCGCGCACCTGGTACGATCCCGGGAGAGTGTTCTCGAAGAACCTGACTCCGCCGGACCACCGGGCGCTGCCCAGTCTGCTCGCAACGAGCGGACTCGACTATCTGGCCGGGAAAACTCGGTATGGGTGAAGGTCTTCCAACCCCTTGTAGCGTTCTCTTGGCGACTTCTGAGTCCTGTTAGGGGTCTTGATTTTAATTTGGTACCAGTTCAGAAGACCCTGTGGCTGAAGTGGAGAATTCCATGATACCACACAAATGAGGTTCCAGGTGGAGGTCATCAGCAAAATTGGGACATTGGGGCTTTCAGATCAAGATAATTCCCCGCCCTTCAACTCTCTGTTAACCGTCCCAATGTGTCCCTTTTTGCTGAAGGGATACACTGTGGGCGCACTCAGTGCGCCCCGACACCAGACTGTTAGAACCTGCTACTTCAGTCAAATGGCTTGCTCTTGTAGCGGCCGCTCTGCGAGCGGCTTCCGGAATCGGCGCGGGAATTCGTTTTTTCTTTCGTGAAACGTGGAACCTGAAACGTGAAACGCGCTGGTCAAAGACCAGCGCTTGTTGCCTTCAAACCACCTGTAGCCGTATCATCTAGGGAACTTCAAAAGCAAAAAAGAGAGAGCACCATAAAATAAGATTCCTAGTGCCGACCTACTGTCAGAGGAACTGCTATGCGCCATCTCATTGTTAAAGGCATGCCGGTGATGCTGGTCATCGCGCTGGTCCTGATCGCATCTTTGGTAACTGCGCAGCCCGCGAGCAGCCGACAGGTCAACGTGACCCTCGATGAGGGAACTGCGTTGGCCATTGCCCTGTCCCCGGATGGGGACTCCGTGGCCATGGATCTACTGGGATCCCTGTGGGTGGTTCCGACAGCTGGTGGCACCGCCCGTCGGATAACAGATGAACTGGGTGACAGCAGACAGCCGGCCTGGTTTCCGGATGGGAAGACCATCGCCTTCCACTCCTATCGAAACGGCTCCTTTGATATCTGGTCTGTCGGCAGCGATGGAACCAGCCTCAGGCAGCGGACCTCCGGGCCCTTCGACGACCGAGAGCCTCACCCCTCACCTGACGGGCGGCGGCTGGCCTTCTCATCGGATCGCAGCGGGAATTATGACATCTGGGTGTTGACCGTCAAAAGCGGTGAACTTCGGCAGCTGACCCGCAGTTCAGACAATGAATTCATGCCGGCCTGGTCGCCAGATGGCGCCGAGGTGGCTTTTGTTTCGGATCGCTCGGATTCTCCTGGCGTGTGGGCCATGACGCTCGATGGCAGGGAGCGCCTTCTGGCCGAGTCCAGCGGCTCAGTCAACGCGCCTTCCTGGAGTCCTGACGGCCGCCAGGTCCTGTTCAATGTCATCGCCAATGGCGAAAGCCGTCTGATGCTCCGAGGACGCCCCCTCACTTCCGGGGAGGATGTGTTTCCCTTCCGAGCCCAGTGGATCTCGCCCCAGGAATTTTTGTACACGGCGGATGGCAAGATTCAAAGAAGGTCGACTGGCGGAGGGAACAGACAAGCGCTTGAATTTAAGGCCTCCGTGTCCTTTACACAGGAAGCCTACCAGCAGAGACGGAGGGACTTTGATTCCACCCAGGCCAGGAGAGCCCTGGGAATCATGAAGCCGGTCCTTTCCCCGGACGCTTCTCAAGTTGCATTTGCAGCTCTGGGAGATCTCTGGGTCATGGCACTCGAAGGTCTTCCGCGCCGTGTGACCAACGACCGATTCGTGGAAATGGACCCGGCCTGGTCGCCTGACGGCTCGCAACTAGTTTTTTCCTCTGACCGCGATGGCACCATCGATCTCTGGCTGCGCAACATGAATACGGGACAGGAACGAGCGTTGACGCATCTACCCGCAGCTGAAATAGCCGCTGCCTGGGCCCCGGACGGAACTCGAATCGCTTTCCTGACCGACGCCGGAGCAATTCACACGGTCGAGGTGGAAAGTGGTGAGACCCGGAAGGTCCACGATGCCCTCTCGCGCCCCGGCCACCTCACCTGGTCATCGGACAGTCGCGTGATCGCGCTCTCAGCCCTGCAACCTTCTTCGACACGGTTCAGGGAAGGAACCAACCAGGTCCTGGCAATTTCTCTGGAGGATGGTTCGGACCGATTTTTTGTGCCGGTTCCTCACCGCTCCGTGGGCACCCGCAGTACCGACGGTCCCGTTTGGTCTCCGGATGGAGACAAGATGGCTCTGGTCATGAACGGGACGCTGTGGATCCTGCCCGTCAAACCCACGGGAGAACCGATGGGGCCGCCTGTTGAGCTGACCCGTGAACCTGCTGACTCACCCAGTTGGTCGCAAGATTCCAGAGAGCTCCTTTTCCAGTCGAACGACCGCCTGAAGATGGTCTCAGTAGAAGACGGGCAGGTCCGGGATGTCCCACTGAATTTGACCTGGAAGCCCAGGATCCCGGAGGGCCGGGTGGTGATCCATGCGGGCCGGCTATTCGATGGAAGAGAAGCCTCCCTGCGTCGTGATGTTGACATTATCGTGGAGGGAAACCGCATCCAGAGCATTGAAAATCATCGTCCCGAATTGCACGTTGCAAGGGTGATCGACGCGAGCGGTCAGACCGTCATCCCGGGTCTGATCGAGACCCATGGCCACCCCAGGAAGTGGTATGGGGAAAGCCTGGGAAGAATTTGGCTATCCTACGGCATCACCACCGTTCGCAGTCTGGGGGGAATGCCGTATGAAGCCCTGGAAGAACGGGAGGCCTTTGCTTCCGGTGTTCGGCTGGGACCACGGATCTTCCTGACCGGAAACAAGTTTACCGGATCACGCATCCACTTCTCGGGGGAAAGGCCTCTCGAGACCGAGGCTCAGCTCGAGATGGAACTCGAACGTGCACGAATTCTGGATTATGACCTGATCAAGACCTATGTCCGCCTTCCCGATTTTTTACAAAAGCGGGTGGTGGAATACGCCCACCAACACGGTATTGCTGTGACGTCACACCAGTTGTATCCGGCAGTCTCCTATGGCGCCGATGGAGTGGAACACATCGGTGGCCGCAGCCGGCAGGGATACCCGACCAAGGAGACGGCCCTGAACCACAGTTACCGGGATGTGATCGACCTGATCGCCGCATCGGGAATGAGGATGACTCCCACCATTGGCATCCGGGGCGGTTTTCTGTTGAAGGCCCATCGGGATCCGACCTTACTGGACGATCCGCGTATTCGCCGACTGTTTCCAACCTGGATTGTGGAATCAACCCGAAGCAGGGTGGAACGGATCCGGGAAGCGGATCTGGAAGTACTCGAAACCCGAATGAAAACCTTAGGAGCAACCGTTCTTGCCATTAGCCGCTCCGGCGGTCGCATCCTTGCCGGGACCGATTCCCCGATCATCCCCTATGGATTGAGCCTCCACACCGAAATGGAGCACTTTGTCGACAGCGGCCTGTCTCCCTTCCAGGCACTTCAAGCCGCTACCCTCGTGTCGGCTGAAGCCCTGGGCGCAGGACAGGATCTGGGCAGCATCGAGGCCGGCAAACTGGCCGACATGGTGATCATTGACGGCGATCCTCTCGCAGACATCAGGAATACTCGCAAGGTGCGATGGGTGGTGAAAGACGGTGAGGTGTTCGATCTGGCGACACTGCTGGGTGGAAACTGAGTTTCAACCTTGAGAATAGACAGTGGTGTGCCTTGACCCGCCTTGTGCCGACCTGGTGTGAGGAAGTCGGGCTTGAACGGCCCTCTGGATTCGGCGCCTGAGGCGCCTCCCACACTCCGGACACGTGGAACGCGCTTGTTGCCATTAAACCCCTCTAGCCTTATCATCTAAGGTACTTCAAGCAGAATAAAGAGGGAGAGATCACCATAAACTCAAACGCCTGGTGCCGACCCATTGAGATATCCGGACAACATAATTTAAGGAGAGGTAACAAAACAATGAATTCTATGCGAAGCGTTGTACTCAAGAACTTGGTGGTCAATCTGGCCGTGATGGTTTTCCTGCTATCCACCGTGTCCTATGGAGAGTCGATGGGAAAAGCCAAGTCGGTCGTGGTTGATGGAATCAAGACCAGCTACTTCGAAGGAGGAAGTGGAGAAGCCATGG
>JAPYTY010000237.1 GCA_029942065.1 Acidobacteriota bacterium
CTTTAATCCTTTCCATCATCAGCTGGTCGGCGGAAGCTTGTCTGGATCTCAACCCGGGCTAGGGTATCTCCACCAGATGGATCCGCTTGGGGCGGGGTCCCGCCTCGATGAATTTCAGGACCTCACGAGAGGCAATGTCAATCACGGCAACCGTGCCACGTTCCCTGCTGGGCTCCTGGCTGGTGGCATAAAGAGTCTTCCCATCCTTGCTGAGCGCGATCCAGTTGGGCAGAACCCCGACATCCACCACGGCCAGTTCCTCCAGTTCGGGAACCGAATAAACGTAAAGCTGTGAGGTAAAGGCACTGGCCGCCCACAGTTCACTGTCGCTGCTGGTCAGAGCGATGCCGTGGCTCGGCGTCCAGGGGTCCACCTTTTGCGGCGGTTCCCCCTCAAAAGGCCACTCGATCCGCTCGAGTTCCCGACCCGTTTCCAGATCAACGGCAACAAAGCCATTCAGTTCGGACAGCTGGATGAATATCGTGGACATGTCCCGGGTGATGGCAGCGGGTCGGGGCTGGCCGTTGAGGCGATAGATGCGGACGATTTCTCGAGTGTTCATGTCGATCTTGATCATCGATTCCCCGAGGATTGACATCGAAATCATATGGCGCCCATCGGCCATCTCGTAGGTATTGTGGAGTCCATCGAATTGCTTCCCCGTCTCAGGATCGATCATCTGGACTTCATCCACCAGTTCCCCGAGTCGGGTATCCACGATGGCGATCCGGCCGCCTCTGAAATCGGGGGCAAAGACAAACCGATCATCGTGGGTGATGCTGGGTTCGTGCAGGGTCGCTCCCGCTTTCACCCGCCACAAAATCTCGTTGCTTCCCGTGTCGACCGCAATCACCTCGCCGGTATCCTCGGTGGTCAGGTAGATTCGATCCCCTGCATGGGCAGGTACGCTGCCATGATGCTTGGCACCGATATCAATGGTCTTGGTGACTTCCCGGGAATCGTGATCGATGACGGATATGGTGGTATCACCGGCATTCCCGACGTAGATTCGGGAGGTTCCAGACCCATCGGCCCGGGGTCCGGCCTTGAGGGTGGGCACCAACCCGGCCACGAGACTAGCCAGAAGCACTGCCCGCCCCAGGCCTCTGATTACCAAAACTCTATTCCACATGGTGTTCATTGTTTCCTCCCTGCTCTCCCCCGGATTGCGTCCCACGGTAAAAGACAA
Organism: Acidobacteriota bacterium; assembly: GCA_029942065.1. Taxonomy (GTDB): domain Bacteria; phylum Acidobacteriota; class UBA6911; order RPQK01; family JADFOI01; genus JAPYTY01. Next base: position 1,190 of record JAPYTY010000237.1, read on the forward strand.
TCGAGCGATCCAGATCCGAAGCCGTGAAGTTGACGAGTTCCAGGAAATTCTTTCACCCCAGTTTAACGACTTCATCCGGTGAGCACCAGACGGTAGGCGAACACCAGTGCTAAACTACACTGCAAGAGAAAGACATGAAACGATCCGGTTTAACACTCCTGGCCGCCCTACTTCAGTTCGGTTCCCCGGCATGGGCAAACCCTTCGGAAGTTGAATATCTGAGTTTTTCCGCTCGGGACAAAAACGAAATCTACGTCCGCGACCTTGAAATCGGTGAGGTCGAACTGCTGATTGACCAAAAGCCGGTTCCAATCCGTCAGCTCGGGTACAAGAACACCCCCACGGCCTTTCTCTTTCTGATGGAGAACAGTCCCAGAACCGCCCTGTATCCGGTCAGCGTTCCTCAGCTGGGACAGATCAACACGATCGATCATTTGAGATATCAACTGGTATCCGGATTTTTCTGGCCTCTACTGGAGGTTGGCCCGGTCATGCTGGTGCACTTTTACCAGGACTTCGAGATCTTGCAGGATTTCACGGAACAGGTTTACCAGCTGGAAGACTCCCTGCTTCGAATGGAGCCGAATTTCATGGGGCTGGATCGGGAAAACATCCCGGTGGCCCGGATGATCGGCCGCTCGATGGACCGTCTTTTGCAGCGGCCGGAACGACGCAAGATCCTGGTTCTCTTCACCGCCACGGTGGATCGTGAGTCCTACAAGAGCCTCGAGGAATACCGCCAATTGCTGCGGATGTCGGATGTGGAACTGTATGTGGTTACCTTTGCGGCCCGCTTCCCCTCCACCACCGGTGCTGGTTTCGAGCAGACCATGAACGGGTACTACTTTCAAAACCTGGTCAAGGAGACCTCCGGAAAACTCTACTTCACAGAACAGCTCTCCTATCTCGAAGACTCGCTGCTGGATCTGAGATCCCGCCTCACCAACAGCTACACCATCGGCTTCAACGTGGAGCCCGCTTCAGAACCCACGGAACACGAGGTTCAGATAACGATTGACCGGGATAAATCCGAGGTGAATCACCGAAAGGTCCTGATCTACTGAAGATCGGCGCGTTTGCAGATGCTCCGGCGTGCGTCCTTCAAGTATCCCGCCAGCGAAAGTGGGCCAGAAAGGGACCGAGGGTTACGAGACGGTTAAAAGGTCTGCGGGGGTGCGATCCCACCCCCGCCTCAAGGAGCAAGCTGGGCGTTAAGACTCCCTGGGCCATGCACCCTTGCTCTTATCTGGACGGCCCTACTGCCCGGCTGCCGGGCTCGTCGAAGGCATCGCCATACTCAGATCTCTTGCCGACATTCCGACGTCCGACTTTTGCGCATTTCGGATGTAGTAGGTTCGGCCCACTTCACTCATCAGATTCTCACTCACCAGATCGGCGGTGACCCGGGAAACGCATTCGACATAACGGGCGTGGGTCAAGGTCTCCCCGGAGGCCAGCGCTCCGTAGCTTTCTCCCTCGCGCATCCGCCGCTGCCAGGCCTGGGTGATGCTCTCACGGGTATCGCGGGCTCCGTTTTGATTCATGTCGACCATGTATCCCCGGGCATCAAGAGGCTCCAGCCATTCCGGATCAAATCCTGCTGGAAGGTCCTCGGCGTCGGCGTTGATCACCTGACGAGGCTCTCTGAGGTAAGGGACAAAAGTGGTCCGTCCCGGGCGGGGAGCCGCCTTGGCATATTCAATGAAGACCCCGAGGGGACAGGCCACCTCGGGCAGTTCGACAGCAGCGTTCTCGATACTGCCATCGCCATCCGCATCACCGAGCAGCGGGGCGTCCGAACGCGTCGGAGACGGCTCGACCCCGTGTTCGACCCACTGACCCAGGGCATCGATCAGGGCGTCGAAAACGCCCCCCAGGTCCAGGTTGTTGTGCCCCGGCCGGGTGGCGGCCTCGGATCGACTGGCGTAACCAGCGTCGGCGTGACTGACCCCGACCACTTCATACATACGGTTCTTAAAGGCGAGGCCTTTTTCCTTCAGGAGGCGCCCATTCTCTCGCTTCACCAGCAGGTAGTGTCCCTGTACGAAATCGGCACCCGTGTAGTTCTGATGGGCGATGTCGATCTGGGGAACAAAGTTCTGTTTGTAGGGCTCATCCACGATCAGGGTGTCCCGGGCATCCGGCTGAAGGGAGAACACGCCTTCGCTGATATCGATTCGGGCAAACCGCTGAACCGGCCAGTACCATCCGCCGCCGGCATCGTCGATCAGCATCCCGTCGTAGAGCCGGTTTCCCGTGGTGTCCCGGTTGGCACCCGGTTTGTAGTTGAAGATTCGCCCCAGACTGCCGCCCCCCGACTTCCCGTAGAAATAGGTGCGTTCCGGCTTGCGGCCCAGACGCGTCTGAACCAGGTTCTCGGCGATCTGGGTCCAGTCGCGGATCAGCCCGGTGTGGAATCCGAAGGTCTTGTCCTTGAAGACGGTTCCATCGTCCAGCCGGACCTCCTCGCTGGCCTGGCTGATCCCTCCTCGCCGCCGGGCTCCGCTGGCCGGCCGGCGGGTATAGGCCACCGCGTAACCTTTGTCGATCATCAATCCGGCATAGGCGTTGCCACCGGTCAGAAGCGGGTACTGGTCGCTGTTGCGGGGCGGCAACTCCCCGATGGGAGAGTAGTGGCTGGATCCATGGGCCAGGACAAAGAGTTTGCCGTTCCAATCGGCCACCGACCGGGGCAGAAAAACAGTCATGCCGCTTCCCTTGGGCGCTCGATAATAGCCGGTGCCGTGGTAGTAGGGTCCCAGGTTGGATCTCTGGGCCAGGGCGAACTCCGGCGCGTTGGTGAAGACTTCCGCCCTCTCGCCCTGCTTGACGGTATAGCCGTCAAGGATTCCACTCACGCCGATCTCCAGGCGCTGAAAAATAGCACCCTCGGCATTGCGGACCGTCGTTTCCGACATAAAGCACTCATCAGGCCCGACTGTCCCTCCTTCAACGCTCTGGAGAGGTCCAATCAACGATCGGCAATCGACGGTCCCTCCGCTTTGGGCGTTCAACGGCAGCGCCGCCAGAAGGGCTACGGCCATGATAACGGTAAAGG
>JAPYTY010000238.1:0-1373 GCA_029942065.1 Acidobacteriota bacterium
CCCGGGCATCGTGGATGATACCGGTGTTGGTTTTGAGGTTGAGTTCGGCCCGGGACCCCTGCAGGTGTTGCAACCCTTCTGTCACTTCCATTCCATCCGGGGCCACAACCTGGCCGCTCAGGATGTCGTAGCTGAGCCGGGGCGCCTTCAGGACCATGTTTCGGAAAGTAATCACGACATCGCCTTCGGCAGACCAGAGGGTTCCCGAATCGCGGATGAGCCGGTCGGCCTCGAGCACAACGGCGTCGCCTGCGTAATCAAATTCTGCCCGGGCGCGATCCTGGGGAGAAGGGAATGCCTCCAGAAGAAAGCAAGTGAAAATAAAACTGCCCATCCACCATCGCATCCAGTAAAGATAGCAGATACAGGCGGAGCGGAGTAAACGACCAAACCCCGGTTGAAGCACGGATCAGAAGCGAAACTGCGTGTGGACAGCCGGATCAGGTTAATGTTAGTCTTTTCCGAAGCAATGGCAGAGAAAACCTTTTCTACAGAAGATGTTGGGGGTCAGAAGCAGGCCTCCGAGGAGAAGAAATGGCCTTCCTACCGCATGGTGGAAGCGCGCATGCGGAAGATCTACCTCAGATTCTACAAGGAGACCTACAAATCCACCGACATTGACCGTAAAACCAAGGAACTCATCGCCATAGCCGCCTCCCTGGGCTTCAGCTGTCAGGGATGCCTGGAAGGGCACCTGAAAAAGGCCCTGGAATTCGGGGCCACCCGGCAGGAGATCAGCGAGGCCATCTCCATTACCATGGGAGTTGCTGCCGCCGGAGTGGTGGATCAGACCGATATTGTGGCTGAAAAGCTCCAGCTCAACCACTTCGAATAGTCCGGATCCCCTCGGGTACAGCTTGGAAAAATCACAACTCAAGGATCAATTCCAGGAGAAGCTGAACCTGTTCTGCTTCTTCCATCTGGGCTCGGATGCCCGGCTGGAGGTGCTGGAGGAGGCGGATCAACTGCGGGTCCGGCTGGAGCAGCACCGGATCACTCCGTTGACGTTCACCCTGTCCTTTCGGCGTCTGGAGGAAATGCTGGTCGATTCCGCCGACCTGGAAAATTTCATGCTCGACCAGATCATCTCCCACCGCAGGTGAGGTGGAGCCAACTTCACCACCAAGGCACAAAGAAGAGAATTTCACCACGGAGACACAGAAAAGAAAATAACCACCAAGGCACCAAGACACAAAGACACAAAGAAGACTGTCCCAGGGCGTGCCGCCCTGAGCCAGACTCTGTCGCTCCTTCGAGCGAGACCGGAAAGGTGAGTGTAGGGGCGCACTGAGTGCGCCCACAGCAAGGTCGTTGTAGTGGCCGCTCTGCGAGCGGCTCTTCCTGTCAAACGGTAAAGATCACAATTTTCTGTC
>JAPYTY010000238.1:1473-4229 GCA_029942065.1 Acidobacteriota bacterium
TGTGGTCTGTGGTCTGTGGTCTGTGGTCTGTGGTCTGTGGTCTGTGGTCTGTGGTCTGTGGTTTGTGGTTTGTGGTTTGTGGTTTGTGGTCTCCGGTTTGACAACTTTCCTTCCTCTTGCTAGAAAATAGGTTCTTTCCGGCTTGTGGCCCCATCGTCTAGAGGCCTAGGACGCCGCCCTCTCAAGGCGGTAACACGGGTTCGAATCCCGTTGGGGCTACCAAATATAAATAGTAAATAATAAATAAGCCGGAGGCTTCCGGGCCACTCTGGATCTTGTCCTTAGTGAACGACAAGGGTAAACTGCGGGTCATCTCAAACTTGCTCTTAAATCAAGACCGACCAGGAGGGAATATGAAGGGAATCTTCTTGAACCAAAAGAACACTTTCAGTAGGGCAGTACCAGTACTCGTCTTCCTGGGACTGATGGCCCAGTTCACAGGTCGAGCGATGGCTCAGGCACCCGATCTGATTGTTTTCAACGGAAAGATCGCGACCGTGGATGAAAATATGACGTTTGTTGAAGCTCTGGCGGTAAGAGACGACACCTTGGTGGCTTTGGGAAGCAATGAAGACATCCTCGGATTGGCGGGTCCCGAGACCAAGCGAGTGGACGTGAAAGGGAGGACGGTGCTCCCCGGGATCGTGGATCCCCATCGACACTTGACGGGCTTTCAAGCTGAAGACTTCCCCGAAGTGAAGGGAGTCCGAGTACCTCCCAGCCAGGACAAGGAAGAGATTACACAAGGAATCATTGAGGCGATCCAGAAAAAAGCGCAGGAGGTCAAACCGGGTGAGTGGATCATTATCAACCCCATGGGTTGGTCCGCCCGGGAATTGATTTTGTATGAGGAAATCACTGCCGCCCATCTGGATAGCTGGGCCCCGGGTCACGCCATCATGCTCAATGAAACCGGAACGGGAGCCTTCAGCCAGATTCTCTTTAGCAGCAAGGCTAGAGAACTTATCGAGGAAGAGCTCCCGGCCTTTGCAGACTTTACCGACGCCGATATCAAAGGGGATGGGGTGAATCTCGCCAATATCATCGTGAAAGACATCCTCCTGAAGGGCCGTGATAAGGAATACGCGGAATCGATCAAACCCTACCTGATCGACGCTGCACCACACTACGGTATCACGGCAGTGGGAACGCGAATCCTGAGGACGCCCTTGAACGCACTCTTCATCCTGGATCAGAAGAACGAAATGCCCATCCGGTTCGGCTGGTTCTTCAGCGACGGCGCCTATTACAATCCAGCCGGTTTCTACAAACGTTTTCCCAACTTTGTAGGGGTGGGGAGCAAATATGTCTGGAGCCTCGGTAACGGAGAGGAAGTCGTCGAATCGCCAACCACGGGTCTGTGCACGACGCTGCCAATTATCAATCCTGCCCTCAGAGAGCATTACCGCAAGGCACAGATTGAATTGTGTCGTCTGCTTCATCCCGTGATCCGAGCCACCATCAAGGACCAGATCGCCTATGGACGAGGCGTGGAGTATCACGGTGCGGGAGATCGAACCATCGATCTGCTGCTGGAGATCATCGAAGAAGTTCAGCAGGAAAGAAATCTGACCGATGAAGACATTCGCGAGAAGAGATTGACCATGGAGCATCTTGCCTTGGTGAGGCCGGATCAGTATCCCAAGCTCAAGAAGTACGGAATTATCATGGCCAATACTCCCGGTTATTTCACGCGAAATATCGACAAGAGTAAGGCCGCCAATATACCCCAGAATTTCGGTGAGGAGTACTTGAAGTGGCATCAGCCAGCCAAGAGTTTCATCGACTACGGAATAATCACGGTGATGTCTGAGATCGGTAGACCCTTTGTTGCTTTGAAGCGATACATTACGCGCGAAGCGTGTTTCACGGCCCGGCTGCCCGAACAAGGAGAAGTGGGTGTCGAGAAATGTGCGATTTTCGCACCGGAGCAGGCAGTAAATCGCAATACCGCCTTGAGAATGGCAACGATCTGGCCCGCTTACTATATGGTCCGAGAGGATAAGATCGGTTCCCTGGAAGAAGGGAAGTGGGCTGACTTTATTGTGATCGATCAAGACTATTTCCGGGTTCCTGAAAAAGAGATCGCTGACATCCAGGTGTTGCTGACCGTGTTGGGAGGAGAGGTGATCTACGCCAACCCTGATTTCGGGCCCGTGGATCGCGATCTTTTCAGGTCCCCCGATTATGTTAAAGATGCCGTACTCGCGAATTAGTGCTGACTATGGATAGGTTCAGGCTGGCCACCATCCTGATGGTGCTTCTCCTCTCCTTCCAGGCGGCGGTCCCGGCCGTTCAGCACGAAAGTGACACGACCGATCGTTTGAGCCTGGGATTTGACAAGTCAAATCCGGGTAATCTGGCCTTTATCGGGATTATTTTCAGCACTCAAGGGGAGGTGGAAATCGGAAGGATCGTGGCCGAGATCACCTTTCCTCGCCAACTCCTTTCCTTTGAAGAGGCCCGAGCAGGGTTGCCCATCAAAGCGATCAATGCTGAGCTGAGTGCCGAGGTCAGAGACGACGATTCAAACCCTGAGAACTCGGTCCTGGATGTGGTGATTGCGAGCACGACAGGCGCCGCGATTCCTGCTGGGACTCTGGCCAATCTGACCTTCACCCTCTTGCCGGAGGCACCGACTCAACACATCATAGAGTTGAAGAATAAGGCCGAGGCTTTCACCACAGACGATTCGCCCGAACCCGTCGAACTGAGCACCACGAATGGAGAAATCGAAAGTCTCGCTACTCCTGCGC
>JAPYTY010000239.1:0-1380 GCA_029942065.1 Acidobacteriota bacterium
ACATGACCCCCTTCAAGACGGAAATGCTGCCTGGAACTCCCTCATCAGTTGGTATGAGGGTCACGTCATGCAAAGTGACCTTGCGGAAGAAAAGCGGTCCAATTTGGAGTCTCTACGCCTCCATGAGAACACGAACGCATCCGTCTTCATCAACAAGTTCTTAACCGCCTTCCAGGATCTCTCCCTTGGCCGAGGCGATCTCATCCAGGTCGGCAAAGAACTCAGCGTGTACGGATGCCACGTTGGTCAGGATGGCTGAATCAGGAGCACAGATCCGTGTCAAAGCCCGGATCTCCCCCGGATGGCTCATCCCCAGCTCCAGGATGGCCATCTCATGTTCAGCGGAAATCCGCAGCAAGGAGAGGGGCACACCCACTTCATTGTTCAGGTTGCCGGGAGACTGAACCACCTTGAATTGGCGTTCCAGAAGGGTCGCCGTAAATTCCCTGGTGGTCGTCTTTCCCAAGCTTCCCGATATCGCAATCAGTGGTTTCCCCCACCTTTGTCGGACATAGTGGGCCAGCGTTTGAAGAGCCGCTTCGGTATCGTTGACCTCCAGGAAAAGGCGATCCTCCCAGTCCGCAGGACGGGCTGTGTCTTGTGAGAGGATGACCGTCGAGGCTCCCTTTCTGAGAGCATCCTCCACAAAGTCGTGCCCGTTCAGTCGCTTTCCTTCAAAGGCCACGAAACACTCGCCTTTTCGAATGGTACGACTGTCAATGGAAACACAGGGAAAGACCTGAGCGGGATCAGAAGCGGCATTTCCTGTGATCCTGGCTCCCAGTGCATCCGCGACTTCTGCTACCGACAAATCAATCAAGCGACCTCCCTGGCCACTTCCCGGTCGTCAAAGGGAAGGGCTTCTCCCTGGATATGCTGGTAGACCTCATGCCCCTTGCCGGCCAGCAGAACCATGTCCTTTTCGCCGGCCTCCTGGAGAGCTCTGGCAATGGCCTGGCGACGGTCCAGGATGGTCTCCCAGTGCGTGGCCTGGGCCGGTATACCCTGCTGAATGTCCAGGGCAATCCGGAACGGATCTTCAAATCTGGGATTGTCCGAGGTCACAATTACCCGATCGGCGTCGCGGACGGCGATGGCTCCCATCAGAGGACGTTTTTCCCGGTCGCGATCTCCACCACATCCAAACACACAAATTACACGCCCGGAGGTCAACTGACGACACAAACTCAGAACGTTCTCCAGGGCGTGCGGTGTGTGTGCGTAGTCGACAATCACGGTGGCCAATCCTTTCGTCTCCACTCTTTCAAACCGTCCCGGAACCTGCTCCATCTGTTCCAGGCCCTCAACAATCTGCTGGTCACTGGCACCCACACAACGGGCAGCGATCGCAGCAGCCATTATGTTGTAAAGGTTGTGATC
>JAPYTY010000239.1:1390-4220 GCA_029942065.1 Acidobacteriota bacterium
GGATCCCTCCCAGGGAAGTCTGGTGAGAGAGTGGATGGACATCGTTGGCGTCGGAGAATCCAAAAGTCAGCCTCCTCACGGCAGGTGCCAATTGGATGCGCCGGGCAAAGGGATCATCTCGGTTAACGACCGCATAGCGAAGGCCCGGATTGTAGTGCTCTTGAAAAAGCAGACATTTGGCCTGAAAGTACTCCTCCAGGCTGTCGTGAAAATCCAGGTGATCCTGACTGAGATTGGTAAAGACGGCCACCGGAAAACAACACTGGTAGACACGATGAAAAAAGAGAGCATGTGAGGAAACTTCCATGACACCGGCTGTGCACCCTGCCTCGAGTGCCCGGCCCAGGATAGCCTGAATGTCCACGGCCTCCGGAGTGGTCCGCTCGGATTCGGACTCCCAATCGCCTATTTTGGCTTTGATGGTTCCCATCAGCAAAGCCGTCCTCTGTCTCTCCAAAATCGCGTGGATCAAGAAAGCGGTGGTGGTCTTGCCGTCGGTTCCGGTTACTCCCACCAGTTGCAAGCGGCGCGAAGGGTGCTGGAAGAATTGCCCGGCCAGAATGCCCATGCTGGGCCGTGCGGCCTCCACCTGAACCCACGCGACACCCGAATCACCCGATGCCGGACGAGACGAAACGACGGCAACGGCCCCTTTTCGGACGGCCTCTTCGACATAAAGGTGCCCATCCGTCTGTTCCCCCTGGATGGCGAAAAACAGCGATCCTTCCTTTACCCGCCGGGAATCGTATTCGAGCGACCGGATCTCAGGGTCCATTTCCTGACCGGGCGCTCGCACTGACTCGGGCGGCAGACTGGAGATCAACTCTTGAAGATGCATGTTCTCCCGTACTTGAAAAAAAGACTTCGCAGACCATATCTTTCGAGACCGTGCTTCCGGCTGAAGGCCGCTGGCCCACGGCGACTCCCCAGCCTGAGACCTTCAAGCGGAGACCCAGTTGAGTAAACTCCAGGGCCACCTGCCTCAGGCTGAGACCGGAAAAATCGGGCAGCACAAAGGTACCCGTCTGGACCGTGATAGCACCCTGGGGTTCCTGGCTCGAAGGTCTTTCCTCCATGAGTTGCAGAACCGTCTTTTCCAGGTGCTCCACCGGAATCGGTTCCTCCTTTAATGAGACACTCGCGGAACCGGCAAGTTCCCCGCCCCCTTGAGGGACAGGTCCCTCTGCCAGCTCCGGATTTTCATCCCTCGGGACGCGAAGATGAATGAGGGAACGCTCCATGATCTGCCTGAAGGCGGGCGCCGCAACCTGTCCGCCGTGATAGTGTCCCCGGGGTTCGTTGATCACGATGATGGCAGCCAGTTCCGTCTCCTCGAGCGGTGCAAAACCCTGATAGGAGGCGATGAAGCGAGTATTGGAATATTTCCCATCAATAAATTTCTGGGCCGTCCCTGTTTTCCCGCCCGAAGAGTAGCCGGTCAGCCGCGCTTGCTTCCCGGTCCCTTCCTCCGTCACCAGAGCCAGCGCCTCCTTCATCTGGGTGATGGTTCCCGGATCAAGGATCAGTTCTCTGGAGATCTCCGGCTGGTAGAGCACATCGCCGTCAGGCGTTAGAATGCTGCGCACCACTCTGGGAGTCACCAGATATCCTCCGTTGGCGATGGCTGACAGGCCTCGCACGGACTGAAGCGAAGTCACTCCGATTTCCTGTCCGATGGAAAGAGCGCCGATCGAGACCCTGGACCACTGGGAAGGAGGACGCAGTAAGCCGGCCTGTTCACCGGGAAGATCCACACCTGTTTTCTCCCCGAAACCGAAGTCGCGGATGTACTGGTAGAGCGTCTCATCACCCAGCCGCAGGCCCAGCTTGATGGTTCCGATATTACTGGACTTGGCCAGTACTTCATTGAGGGTGAGAAGCCCGTAGGGGCGGACGGCCTCCCTGTATCTCCTGCCGGCAATGCTGAGAGTGTCCACGGCGCAGTCAATGATTTCGGACGGTTCGCCCAACCTTTCGTTGAGCACGGCTGAGAAGGTCACCGTCTTGAAGGTGGAGCCCGGCTCGATGATATCCAGGATCGCCCGGTTGCGGCGGGCCTCAGGATGGTAATCGGCGTAGCGATTGGGATTAAAGGCCGGATAAGAAGCCATGGCCAGAACCTCACCCGTTCGGGGAACCATGACCACAACGCTTCCATTGACCGCCTCGGTCGAAACCACCGTCTCCTTCAGGACCTGCTGGGCGATGTACTGAAGGGCACTGTCGATATTGAGAACAATGGTATTCCCTTCGGAGCTTTCGGATCGGGCTTCACTCTGGTAGCTGTGACGTTTGGCATCGAAGCGAAGACGCACCCGGGTCTTTTTCCCCTTGATAGAATCGTTGTACAGGTACTCGAGGCCGGCCAGTCCTTCATTGTCCAGGCCCGTGAAGCCCAGCACATGTGCAGCCAGGTCGCGGCCCGGATAAAATCGTTTGGTTTCTTCTTGAAAGTAAATTCCCGCCAGATCCAGCTCTCTGACCTGCTCGGCCTGGCGGGGTGGAATCTTACGGTCCAGATAAACAAAAGGGCGATCGCCGATGAGCCGCTGGTAAAGTTCGTTTTCGTCTTTTTCCAGGACCCCGGCCAGAGCCCTGGCCGTCACGAGTGGTTCAACGACTTCTCTTGGATGGGCAAATACCGAATCGATCCTGACACTGATGGCCAGCTCGTCCAGGTGGCGATCCAATATATCGCCTCGTTGGGGGCTCAGCTCGATAAATCCGATCTGCTGCTGTTCCGCCTTCAGCCGATACTCGGGGCTGTTATAGAGTTGCAGCTGGACCAAACGCCCGACAATAATCAGACTCCAGATGCCCAGTACCAGGT
>JAPYTY010000240.1 GCA_029942065.1 Acidobacteriota bacterium
GGATGCCCACAGCTCGGAGTTTGATCCCTCCAGTTCCCACCGGGTCATCTACAAGCTGCGCGAACTGCTGGGAGTGGGCGAAATGGGGGGAACCATGCGCCTGGGAGGTTACCCGTGTGTGTTGAAGGAGGATTCGCTGGCTCACCAGATTTACGGGGAAGGAGAAATCTCCGAGCGCCATCGGCACCGCTATGAATTCAATCGGGAGTACGAAGAGATCCTCACCAGTTACGGTCTGCAAATCTCCGGGAACTCGCCGGACAATAATTTTGTCGAGATCGTGGAAATTCCCGAGCATCCCTGGTTTTTGGCCTGCCAGTTTCATCCCGAGTTCAAGTCGAAACCCCTGAAGCCCCACCCGCTGTTCGTCAGCTTCATCCAGGCCGCTGTCGACTTCAAGCGCCAGCGAACCGGCCGGCAAGCCGCTTCCGCCGTCCCGGACCGGGTATCTGTCAGCAAGACCGAGTAGATCCTCCGATTGGTCATGGGGTCCGGGTTGTTGGTATCATTTCTGGACCGATGGCACCCACGACAGAAGTAACCCTGCGGGACTGGAAGCTGGGGGGTAAGAATCCCTTCTTTCTCATTTCCGGCCCCTGTGTGATTGAAAGTCAGGACCACTGCCTGCGGATGGCGGAGCGGCTCAAGGCGATCACCTCCTCGCTGGAGATTCCCTGGATCTTCAAGGCCTCCTACGACAAGGCCAACCGGACCTCGATCAAGTCCTACCGGGGACCGGGAAGGGAAGAGGGCCTGAAGATTCTCCAGAGCGTCAAGCAGCAGTTCGACGTTCCGGTGCTCTCGGATGTCCATGAAGTGGAGCAGGTGGCCGAGGCGGCTGAGGTTCTGGATGTTGTGCAGATTCCAGCGATGCTTTCTCGCCAGACCGATCTCATTTTAGCGGCCGTTCAAACGGGCCGGATCGTCAATATCAAAAAGGGTCAGTTTTTGGCGCCCTGGGATGTGGAACATGTTCTGGAAAAAGCCCGTTCTGCGGGCGGTTCCGGCATCCTGGTCACCGAGCGGGGCGTTTCATTCGGTTACAATAACCTGGTGTCCGACTTCAGGGCACTGCCCATTATCCGGGGCCTGGGTGTTCCGGTGGTTTTCGATGCCACCCACAGCGTGCAGCTCCCCGGCGGAGCCGGTGGCTGGAGCGGGGGGCAGGCCGAGTTCATCCCCCATCTGGCCCGGGCGGCCGTGGCGGTGGGGACCGACGGCATCTTCATGGAGGTCCACGACCGTCCGGATGAAGCCCTCAGCGACGGGGCCAACGCCATGCAGATCGATCAGCTCGAGGAAGTGCTCAAGCAGTTAAAGGGAATCGATCGGTTGGCAAAAGGCTTGTAGCGGCCGCTCTATAAGCGGCTCCTGGAGTTGGGTCAAAAGGCTAGTAGGGCTCGCGGCGGTGCTCTCTTAGGTCGTTGGATTTGATAGTCTGACCAGATCAGCTCGATCGGGCGGCATCTGCCAACCCGGTCTTTGGTCTGTGTTTTGTTATGTCCCTGGAAACGGCAAAAAAAGTCTTGAAAATCGAATCCGAGGCGATCGCCGATCTGATCCCCCGGCTCGGGGAGTCCTTCGATCAGGCCCTGGACCTGCTGGCCGCTTGCCAGGGACGGGTGGTGGTGACGGGAATGGGGAAATCGGGCCTCGTGTGCCGTAAGATCGCCGCCACCTTCAACAGCATGGGAACGCCTTCCACCTTTCTTCATCCGGCCGAAGCCATCCATGGGGATCTGGGAATGCTGGCCGCCGGGGATGTGGTGCTGGCGCTGTCCAACAGCGGAGAGACCGCTGAGCTGGTCCAGCTGGTGGATACTATCAAGCGTCTGGGGATTCCGTTGATCTCCATGGTGGGCAACGGGGAGTCGACCCTGGCCCAGATCTCGGATCTGGTCCTGGATGTGGAGGTCAACCAGGAAGCCTGTTTTCTCGGCCTTGCACCCACCGCTTCCACCACGGCTTCGCTGGCGCTGGGGGATGCGCTTGCCGTTACCCTGTCCGAGAAAAAGGGGTTCCACATGGAGGATTTCGCCCGGCTTCATCCCGGGGGAAAACTGGGCAAGAAACTGGCCAAGGTCGGGGCCCTGATGCATCGAGGCCCCCAGTTGCCCAAGGTCGACCGGGAGACCCCCATGGATGAGGTGATCTACGAGATGTCGAGCAAAAAGCTGGGGATCACCAGCGTGGTGGAAGGTGAGGATCGCCTGGTGGGCGTGATCTCTGATGGAGATCTGAGGCGATTGCTTCAGGATGAGCGGGATGAAGTGCTTTCGCGCACGGCCGGTCAGTGCATGAGCCAGGACCCGCTCACCATCTCCGAGGACGAACTGGCCACAAAGGCCCTGAACATCATGGAGCAGAACAAGATCACTTCTTTGATGGTCACCAATGACTCCAAGCAGGTCGTGGGAATCATCCATCTCCATGATCTGTGGGGAACGGAGATGATCTAGATGAAGACGACGACACTGCCTGCTGGAGTTACGGATCGAATGGAACAGATTCAGCTTCTGTTGCTGGATGTGGATGGAGTCCTCACCGACGGTCGTCTGGGGAGGACCGCCGGCGGGGAGGAGATCAAATTTTTTTCCGTTTCCGATGGCCTGGGCATCCGTATGGCCCAGAATGCGGGCTTGCAGGTGGGTTTTCTGACCGGGAGAAAGAGCAAGGAAGTGGAGTCGCGGGCCCGTGAACTGGGAGTCGAAATCGTGGTCCAGGGTTCCAGGGACAAGGCCCGGGATCTGGAGACCATCCTTGCAGAGAACAGCCTGGACGTTTCTCGAGTAGCTTTCATGGGAGATGATCTTCCCGATCTTCCCGTGCTCCAGCAAGTTGGTTTCTCCGCCGCCCCCGCCAACGCGGCCGAGGAGGTCCTGGAGAGGGTCGACTATGTTACCGAGCGAAAGGGGGGGGAGGGGGCCGTACGTGAGGTGGTGGATCTTCTCCTGAAAGCGGCGGGCAAATGGGACGAAGTCCTCTCCCAGTTCCTCTAGCGGCCCTTCTACTCTCCATTCGTCCCTTCAAAAGCGAGGTCTGTCAGGCTGATGTAGGGGCGCACTGAGTGCGCCCGCAGCAAGGTCGAGCCGCCTTCACCACCAGGACACAGAAGAAATTTTCACCACAGAGACACCAAGACACAGAGAAAAAATTCTTTCTTTTACCCATCTCTCCAAATTTAGACAACATATCAGGGGCAAGCCTATTGTAGCGGCCGCTCTGCGAGCGGCTTCCGGAATGTGGGAGGCGGCTCGGCCGCTGGTCTTCGACCAGCGTGGTTCACGTTTCACGTTCCACGTTTCACGAAAAAAAGGCCGGAGTCCGGCGCCGATTCCGGTGCCCCCCACACCCCAAAAACTCAGACTCTGACGGCCCCCTCGGAGCGATGCCGGCAAGGTGAGTGTAGGGGCGTACTGAGTACGCCCACAGCAAGGTCTTTGTAGGTGCCGCTCTATAAGCGGCCTGACTGCGATGTTATATTGAGCCCGTTCCCTTTTTGTTTGTCCAAAGTTCCCTTAAAAGGAGGTCTCAAATTCATGCCTGCTAATAGCCCTGAAGAACTGGACCAATTATTTCCACAAGCCTTGAATGCCGGTGATCTGGAGGCCCTGGCTGCACTCTACGAACCTCAGGCGGTTTTCGTCAGTGGCCCGGGACAGACCGTGACAGGAACCGCGGCTATTCGTGAGGTCCTGAGCGCTTTTGTGTCCATCACCATGGAAGTGCAGACACTGGGCCGACTGGATGACCTTGCGCTCACCTCCGCCAGGTGGGAGATGGCAGGGACCGGCCCGGATGACCAGCCTGTTGAGATGCGGGGTCGCAGTACGGAAGTATGCCGTCGGCAGGACGATGGAACCTGGCTCTTTGCCATCGACGACCCGGGAACTCTAGGCTGAGAATGGGTTACGGAAATCCCCTCTCGGCAAGACTGACATGGGGTCGGCTGTCTCCGACGGTGCAGGGAGTAGGGCCCTGGAACCGGGAGCCGGCATCGTATCTCGTCGGCGAAAGTGGTATATATTGGGCCAGGGAGCGAATATGAAGCAAACCAACAGGAATTCTTTTCGGGCACCGACAGAAATCTCTCCGGCAGCACATCGCAGGTCTGTCTTTCCCGGCACGCTGGTCCGTGGTGGGTGGGGTCTGGCACTGCTGGGAATGCTGACTGGCTGTGGGGCCGATCTGGAGGTCTTGCGTCCCGATACCGTCT
>JAPYTY010000241.1 GCA_029942065.1 Acidobacteriota bacterium
CTGGTGACCTTCCAGCATGCGAGGAAGGCGATAGGAGCCGATGCCTCCAACGCCGAGGTGACCGACAGGGTCGAAGAGGGCGACAATGGGGAGGGGAAGTCGGTTGCCGTTATTTCGGTAACCCCCGAGCCGGGAATGTGGATTCCAACCGGTACTGTGGTGGACCTTGTCTTCAAGGTTGACGAGGGGGCGCTGCTGGAAGCGGTGGCGACGCTCGAGCCGCAGCTTGAGGCCATGACTGCGGGCGATAGTCCCCGGCCAATTTCCGCTATCGGGCTCGACAACGGGGAAATTTTTGTGGGCGAGACGACGCTGGTTTTTTCCTGTTTCTTCTATATGCATTGAGGCGGGACTGCCGGGAGCCTGGAAAAGAAGAGAAAAGTTTATCGCAGGGCGTCCTGCTGGACAAACGAGTTCAACCAAGGAGGGTGTGAAATGTACCGACGTTTTTTTGGTAAACGTAAATTGAGCCTTTGGGCGGGAATTTTCCTGGGACTGGTCCTTTCTTCCTGGGTTGTCGAAGCTCAGCAGGAATCGTTTCCCCCGGAGATCCTGGCCTATCCAAACATTATTGCTTACAACGGCAAGGTCCTGACCGTGGACGATGCCTTCACTACCGCCCAGGCCGTTGCCGTTCGGGACGGGAAGTTTCTGGCGGTCGGGACCGACCAGCGCATTCGCGCCATGGCGGGCCCCAACACGCGGCAAATTGACCTGAAGGGCAAATCAGTGGTCCCGGGTTTCATCGACACCCACAATCATTACAACGGCTATGCCGAGCGAGGTCTGATTCCCCGAGTGATTTTTCGGAACCGCGATCAGTGGGTGGGTGAAGTCAAGAAACTTGTCGATGCCGCACAGCCCGGGGAATGGGTCATCCTCAGGTCAGAAAGAAGTGTTGACCAACCCAGGGCTGAGTCGTCTTTCGGAATGACAGTGGATGATCTGGATCCGATATCTCCAGATAATCCGGTCTTCGTCTGGACCAGCCCTCCGGGCAATGACGCGGTCATCAACAGCTATGCCCTACGGCTTGCCAAAATGCCGGAGGATATCTCCGGTCTGGTGAAGGATGAGGACGGCGAGCCCACTGGCTTTATCGACATGGAAGCGTACGGCCGCGTCTTCTATGAGTTGCTGCCCTGGCCGAACCTCGAACAACTGGTGCCGTTGTACCGGGCGGCCCAGAGGAAGTTCAATACCCAGGGGAAAACCACGGTGGGGGCCCGTTATTCTCCCTATTCTATTTCCGTGCTCAAGATGATCTGGGAGCGTGGACAAGCCACCCTGCGCATGCGGGTATTTCACGAGTTTGCCCGTACTGCCTACCGTCCGGAAGCGATCGTCAAGCGGGTGGGCAACTTGAACGGTCTGGGTGACGATTGGCTGAAAATTGGCGCAGCCAACGTCGGTAATCCCGACGGTGGGGCATTCAATGGCCGAGCCTGGACGCGCAAGCCCAAACTGCCGGCAATGAACCATGCCGCGGATCCGAGTCAACCTGATTTTGGTTTTGTTCCCTATTTCCAAGACCGTGAGGGAAGCGATTGGAAGTCGATTCCGATTTTGAGTCGCTACGGTTGGCGTATCCTCGGGATTCACACGGCCGGAGACCGGTCTGTCGATGAGTTGATTTCAGCCTACGAGGAGGCTCACCGACAAAAGTCCATCATCGGCATGCGCCACGGGATTGACCACTCTCTGATGATTCTCCCCGAGCACATAGCGACGGCCAAGCGTCTGGGACTGGTGATGGGTGCAGAGGAGAACATGGCGGAAACGGACAGGACCGAAGCGATGTCCCGGGTCTACGGAGCAGACGAGGTGGTCAAGATGTCCCCTATCCGGAGCATGATCGATGCCGGAGTGGTTGTGGCGATGGAAGGACTTGGAAATACCAGGACGGATAGCGACGGAAGTGAAAGAACGCCCTTGTGGTTCATCGAAAATTTCGTCAGGCGCACCGATCTCCAAACCGGCCGGGTTTGGAACGAAGACGAAAAGGTGACGCGCGAGCAGGCTCTGAGGATGTCCACCATCTGGGCCGCCTATTACCTTGCCGATGAAGAAACCCTGGGATCGATCGAGCCCGGCAAGCTGGCGGATTTCGTGATTCTGGACGGAGACTACATGGTGGTTCCTGAAGACAAGATCTCAGACCTGAAGGTTCTCATGACAGTCATCGATGGGCAAGTGGTTTTTGAAGCTCCCGTGCAGTTCTAGCCCGGCCTGTTTCGGGTACAATGAGCCAGGGGATGATTTCCCTGGGATCTGGGTTGGGCACCGCCTGGGAAGGTCGTGAAAAACCATCCAGTTCCATGCTGCTAATAAAAATGGAGTCACCATGAGAAAAGCAACTCAAATGTCATTTCTGGCCGGGCTGTTCCTCTCGCTGGTCGTGTCGGGATGCGGAAGCAGCCAGGGAGTGGATTCTCCGGTTGAGCCGGGCCTTGCCTTTCGAGAAGCCATAATGGTGGGAAACCCTGAAGGCAACCCATCCGGTCCCTACCTGGTGACCTCCGAGACCAACCAGGTCTTGATGAGCTGGACGGAAGAAAACCGGGATGGGGAGGGTCGCAATGTCCTGATCGCCACGGTGAGCAGTGACGGTCGGCTAATGAATGAGACTCGACAGATGAATCGGGAGCCGAGCGGTTCCCGTGGGGGTGAGCACAAGGCCAAGTTCACCCTTGGCGAAGATGACTCGGTCTCTGCCCTCTTTGTTGCTTTTACCGAGGTGTATAAAAAAAGGGTGCTGAAATCGGCCTTTGCGGACGGCGACGGGCCCTTCTCCTCGGAGTTGAGGCTCAACGACGACCAGCGGGAGGTCAGCCGCGCCAATTTCACCGCCATTGGCACGGCACCCGGTGGGAAGATCTATGTCGCCTGGCTGGACGGGCGCAATGATCTGGAAGCCAAGGAAGTTTTCATGACCATATCGGAGGACGGCGGCAGAAGCTTCGGGGAAAACTATCCCATCTCCGCTCTGGCGTGCCCCTGCTGCAGGCCCAGCATTAATTTTTTGGATGGTGGCAACTCCATGGTGGTCACCTATCGGGACAACGGCAGCCCTTCAGCAGAGGGTGAACTGGCCAATGTGCGCAACCATCTGATGATTCATTCCAGCGACGGCGGTCAGACCTTCAATGATCCGGTCGTGATCAGCGATGACGGTTGGACTTTTGACCGGTGTCCGCACGCGGGAATTTCCGTGGATGTCGACAGCCGGGATCGGATCCACGCCGTCTGGTGGACCGGCGGTCGGACGCCCGATGAAGCGGGCATCTACTATACCTACTCACAGGACGGCGGCAGGAGTTTTGCCCCCCGGCAGTTCATCTCAGATGCGCCGGCGGACCGAGTGCTTCATACCGAGGTGACGGTCGATAAAAACGACACCGTCTATATTGCCTGGGAAGGAGTCCTGCAGGACAGGACCCACATCTTTCTTGCCCACCAAAGGGCCGGCGAAGAGAAGTGGAGCCCCACCTATCAGGTCAACGGCGGCACCTGGAATACCTTTTATCCCATGCTCACGACGGACCAGGACAGCCTCTATGTCTCCTGGACCGAAAGGAAAGGCGAGAGCTCTCAGATCAGGCTGCAGACTTCGCCTTTAGCGGGAAGTTGAGTGGGGGAACCCAGCGCTTTCAGATCGATCTCCCATGCCTCAAAAGATCGGGCGAAGACTTTTTTTGATCGCGACCGCAGGTAGCCTTTCTCCGGCGCTTTGTTTCTCTCAAGGGACGGCGGATCGGGCAAGGATTCTTGCCTCCTTCAGTTTCGGCAGAGGAATCTATTACTTCAATCCGGCAGGCCTCCATGTTGAAGCGGGTCAGTCGGTCCAGTGGGCGGGCCTGGGCACCAGTCGTTCCGTGGTGGCGTTTCATCCTTCCATCGAAAATCATGAACTGCGAATCCCTGAAAAGGCAGAACCGTTCGACTCAAGGATCCGGTCCTCGGATCGTGGAACCTTCGAGTGGAGGTTTGAGGTAGAGGGCACGTATGACTACTATTCGCAACCCGAGGAGTCCCTGGGGATGGTGGGCAGGATCGTGGTGGGGAAACCTGGCGGTCCGGGTGAACGCCCCTCAGGGTATGGAAATCGTGAGGGACGTGCCGTGATGTACCCAGCTGTAGGTCTTCAGCGAAAGTGGGACATTTCGGCTCTCCAGTTAAGAGACAGTTTG
>JAPYTY010000242.1 GCA_029942065.1 Acidobacteriota bacterium
CCTCCACAGCAATCTGGCCTCCTGCGGTGGTGGTGAGGAAACTCTCGCGAGCGTTGAGAAAGGAGAGAAGGTCGTGGGGAAAGATGATCTCCAGGGCGATCGAACCCACCTCCACCTCGGGAGCTGTCTCCAGATAAATCGGGAGCGAGACTTCATCACCCGGCAGCCCGATGATGGGGCTGACCGTGACATGGGTCGGTTCCTGAGCAAAGCCTGGGTTGTCGAATAGGCCACAAACTAGAAGAAGCAAGGCCGGTAGAAAACGATTGTTCATCTCAATGGCAATAGTTCTATGGTAATCGGTTTCCGAGACACTTTCACCTTGCGAACGTACTATAATCGAAACAACCTATGCAGGATAAAGGAAAGAGGGGAGTCGAACCATGACGGGAATCAGGTTTTCTCTGGGAATTTTGGCTGCGGTGGTTCTGATCACGGGTCCGGGCCTGGCTCAGCGGCAGGCGGATCCGGAGGAGATGTTCGAGCGTCTGGATCAGGACGGCGATGGTGTGGTGACCTCCGATGAGGTCCCGGATGAGCAAAAAGAGCGTTTCGACCGCATCCTGTCCAGGTCGGATCAGGACCAGGACGGGCAGTTGACCCGGGAAGAGTTCCTGGCCGTCCGGGAACAGGCCCCGTCTCGCCAGGACCGTCGCCAGAGAGGCGGTCGGCGTTTCGATCCTGAGATGATGTTCGAGCGGATGGATAGCAACGGCGATGGAAAGATCACGCGTGATGAATGGCCGGAGCAGGCTCCACCCATGCTCGAGCGCATGGACAGCGACGGGGATGGAGTGATCACGAGGGAGGAAATCTCAAACTTTCGACCAGGCGGCGGCCGTGGCCAGGGCGGCAGAGGCCCGGGTGGTCGTGGCCAGGGGGAAAGAGGCCAGCCCATGAATCCCGAGAGGATGTTCGAGCGGTTTGATGCCAACGGCGACGGAAAAATCACCGAGGATGAACTCCCCGAGGACGCCCCGCCCCTTCTTCAGCGGTTTGACCGGGACGGAGATGGCGCGGTTACACTTGACGAAATCTCCCAGGCAGGACAGGGTGGCCGCTCCGGACCAGGCGGTTCGAGCGGCGCTTTCAGCTTTCCCCGGGTGGGAGATCCCCTGCCTGAAATCACCGTTTTTGATGTCCAGGGTGAACCCTTTGAGCTGGCCGGCGTGAAAGGGAAGCCCACCGTCCTGGTGTTCGGTTGTCTCACCTGACCGCCCTTCCTGAGGAATGTCTCCAGGATGGAGACCGTTTATCGCGACTACGCTCCCCAGGGTATTCAGTTCTACTATATTTACAAGGCGCTGGCCCATCCCGAACTGGATGGCTATGTACAGCCCTTCACACTGGATGAGCGCCTGATGCACGTGAAGGAAGCCCGGCGCACGCTGGGAAGTGGGATTCCATGGATCAGCGACACCATGGACAACGACTTGAAGCATGCCCTGGGGGACTCACCCAATTCAGAATTTGTGGTCGATCCGGACGGCAATTTTGTGGTCACCCGGACCTGGAGTTCGCCCGATCAACTGCGCAGCGATCTGGAGAAATTGATCGGGCCGGTCGAGAACCCCACCCGGGTTTCAGATCTGAACATGACTTTTGAGCCTCCTCCTGAGATTGCCGCCTCCGGAGTGGTGCCTCGAATCGAGGTCCCCGGCAGAATGTCTGCCGTGAGGGTCGAACCCAAAGAGAGCTTTCAGCCATTTTATATGAAACTTCGGGCGGAGGCTGATGACGCCCTCCTGAGCGGCGGGGAAGGGACCTTGTATGTGGGCTTTCACGTCGATCCCCTCTACCACGTGCACTGGAACAACCTGGTTTCTGCTGTGAAATACCAGGTCACGGCCCCCGAAGGAACGACGGTCTCTCCGGCCCAGGGGGAGGGTCCGAAAGTGGAAGTGGCCTCCGATGTCGATCCCAGGGAGTTTCTTCTGAAGATCGAGACCTCCGAAGAATCGCGGGACCCTTTACATCTGGCCGTCCACTACTACGCCTGCAACGATGAGGAGGGCTGGTGCATACCGGTTTCCCAGGAGTACGATGTCTATCTGGAGGCCGATCGTGATGGCGGATGGAACGTTCGCCGAGGGCGTCCCAATGCGCGCACCTTTCGCTTGAGATAGCGCTACCGAATCCTTTCCAGCTCGGTTAAGCTAGCCTCCTATGATTTTCTTTGAAGGAGGTGCAGCATGATTGAACCCTATACCGCCGTGGCCCTGCAGACCCCCCACCACAATTGTCAGACCCGGGAGGATTGGGAGAAGAACCTGGATACCATCTGCGAGGCGATGGACGCCGCCATCTGGCTGGCCGCCCTGCAATATCCCGTCAAGCTGGTGGCTCTGGGGGAGGCCGCCATCCAGACCTTTGCTGATTCCAAGCTGGGGTTTGACCATGCCACTGCTGCCAATGAGTGGTTCCATGAATTTCCCGGTCCCGAACTGGACCGATTGCGCGAAAAAGCCCGGGAACACCGTACCTTTATTGTCGGGCAGTGCCGGTCTCGGGATCCGGAGCTTCATCCTGACCGCTATTTCAACCTTGCCTTTATCCTGGATCCGGAAGGTGAGGTCATCCATCGCTATCACAAGAATCAGGTCTACCGAAATGAACATTCGACCACGCCGCATGACATCTGGGACAGCTTC
Organism: Acidobacteriota bacterium; assembly: GCA_029942065.1. Classification (GTDB taxonomy): domain Bacteria; phylum Acidobacteriota; class UBA6911; order RPQK01; family JADFOI01; genus JAPYTY01. Next base: position 2,652 of record JAPYTY010000242.1, read on the forward strand.
ACGGCTCGATATGGCTGCGACTGTAATGCCTTCTTTCCGGTGGCGGATACCGAGATCGGCAAGATCGGCACCATCATCTGCATGGATCGTTCCTATCCGGAGACTGCCAGGGGGTTGGCCATGAATGGAGCCGAGGTCATTTACATGCCCAGTTATCCGGAACCCTGGACGGGGATGGGATGGTATGAAATCCAGAATCGCTCACGAGCGTTGGACAACACCTGCTATGTCGTTGCCCCCAACAGCGGTCCCTGGTTTCTCAACCCCGATTCCAAGGTTCCCATGGACGTTTTCGGGGGGAAGACCCAGATCGTGGATTACCAGGGTCAGGTGATCGGGGAGCACCAGGCCGGCGATTACAGTTTTGTGAGCGCCATCGTGGATGTGGAGGCTCTGCGCTACTATCGCGCCAACGCTTACTTCGGCAACTGGCTCAAGGACCTCCGGGTGGAGGTCTACCGCACCATCTACGAGGAGCCGATTTATCCCAAGAACCTGTGGATGGATCAGCCACCCCAGGCTCGTCCGGAAAGAGATCGACACTTACATGAAAGTATTCGCCGCCTGCAGGAACGAGGCGTCTACACGGCACCGGCCAACAGTCGGGGGCGTTCCGACCTGGGGACCGATGTTCCCGGGGGAGGGCAACCGTCTTCAAACACCAAGACACGAAAGGGTTGAAACACAAAGACACAGAGAAGATTTTTCACCCCAAAGACACCAAGAAAGACGAACCACAAAGTCACAAAGGCACAAAGAACCTGCAAACCCAAAAGCTCCCACTCGGGGGCTTTTGGGTTTGCAGGTTGTCTTAATTGGTGTCTTGGTGTCTTATTGGTGGATATTCTTTTTGTGTCTTGGTGGTAAACGGGTGCCTGTCCTTGGTGGTAAAAAACTCCGCGCCTTTGTGGTAAAATTGCCGAAAATAATAAATAGGGGGAAGCAATGATTTCTTACCACAGAACGGTCGCTGCGATGTTGTCCCTGGTTGGGATTTCCCTGGGAATGCTCGGTGCGGGTCTGGCCAAGGGACCCGAGATGGAACCCGAGGAGCTGGTGGCGCGGCACCTGGAAGCTATCGGAGATTCCGAGACGCGTGAGGGAATCCAGAGCCGGAGCGCCCGGGGCCTCGGGCGATTCGAGGTGGTGGTGGGAGGCTCCGGTTTTCTGGAAGGACCCGCCAGCTTTCTCTCCCAGGGAAATAAGTTTCGTTTGTCCATCGACTTCAAGCACCTCAACTACAACTCGGAGAGGATCACCTTTGACGGGGAAGAGTGCTACGTCGGTAATATCGCACCCGGTGTGCGTTCCCAGCTGGGAGACTTCTTTTACCAGTACGATGATTTCGTCAAGGAGGGGCTTCTGGGCGGGGTGCTCTCGACGGCCTGGCCGCTGGCGGACATTGAAGAGCGAAGACCCAAGCTGGACTATCGAGGTCTCAAAAAAATCGATGGTCAGGAACTCCTGGAGCTGAGATATCGCATGAGAAAGGGAGGCGGGGATTTCACCATCAACCTCTACTTTGATC
>JAPYTY010000243.1 GCA_029942065.1 Acidobacteriota bacterium
AATCTCTACCCCTCTTTCGGTCCACTGCCTCTGGCGTCGAATGGATCATTATATGGATTTTGGATAATCTGCGAAGAGCCCCTCGCGGTCCTACCTCAGAAAGGGGCGACGGCCCACGGGATCTTGAGGTAGAATACGGCCGCTGGATCACTCTGAGCGTACTGCCGGAAAAGATGGGGCCGTTATGCTGGACACCCCCCGACGAAGACTACGAATTTGGATTGCCGTTGTGGCCTTGGCCCTGACCTCGGCCACCGTTTCTCCCGGGCCTGACGGTGACATTGCTCCCGATGATCCGAGTTATTTCCAGTTTGCCCGGATCAAGTTCAACGAATCGGGCCGGTTCTTCTGGGCGGGGTGGGCCCATGACTATCCCCGGGCCGAACGGAATCTATTGAAGATCCTCTCGGAAGTCACCGGCGTCCAGACTACCCCCGAGTCCTACACCATCGTGGAATTAGATGATCCGCGGATCATGGAGTATCCGCTTCTTTATTTCAGTGAACCCGGCACCTGGGCCATCACCCCACAGGAGACGAAAAACCTACGTGAGTACTTCATGCGGGGAGGCTTTGCCATTTTCGATGACTTTGATGGACCCTGGCAATGGGCCGCCTTCGAGGCCAGCCTCAAAGCGGTTTTCCCGGAACGGCAGCTGGTCCGGCTCACAGTGGACAGTCCGATCTTCCAATGTTTTTACGAAATTGAAACGCTGGAGATGACCGCTCCTCGTTCCTATGGCGCTGCCCCGGAATTCTACGGGATGTTCGACGACAGCGGACGACTCCAGGTGATCGTCAATTTTAACAACGATATCGGGGACTACTGGGAGTGGTCGGACACGGAATTTTTTCCGGTCAGCCTCTCCAACGAGGCCTACAAACTGGGCATCAACTACGTCGTTTATGCCCTGACGCACTAGCGGCTGTTACCTGCCCAGCACAACGCGCGGCCAGACATAAGGCAAGGCCTGCTTGCCTCCCCACGGAAAGGCCGCCCAGGCGATCCCGCTCTGGCTGATGTTGGCTCCCACTCGTGCATCGGCTTCATCGCCGTCATAGATGACGATATTCAGGCCAATCTCATCCCCCGGATCAGGCTGTTCCGGCATGACGGCCCAGGGAATGGAAAACTCGAGCGTGTAGCCGGTGTCGGTCTTACGCGAGGACACCTGCATTCCCGGTGCAGTTTCCTCCATGATGCCCTGATTGGCGTCGGCATCCCGAAAACCGCGAGCCTGGAAGCCTTCCGTGGTACAGGGAAAAGCGGCAGCCTGGATCACGGTGGAAGTATCCCGGCTCATTCCTGAAGGGTCTACGGTAATGCCCACGGCATCGGAGCGAAGCTGGGCTCGAACATCATCCGGGGCGATATTGCAGACCACAGCTTCGTCCCGCACATCGACTCCCACATACAGATTCTGCTGGTCGTAAGCGGCATGAAAAGAGCCGCTGGAGTCCGCCTCGCCACTGGGCTCTGCTCGCCACCAAAGATCCTGGTGGGAAATGTCTCCTCCCGCCAGGAGGCTCATATCCGAGAGATCGCCGTCGATCCGGGGAGCCTGGCTTAATCTGGAAATTTCGAGGGTGGGGAGCACGTAAACATCGGCGGCGTCCACGCCTCCGGAAGCGATCTCCAGCTGGACGGGAAAACGAACCGAGTGTCGATTGGCGGGAAGCACCTCCGAGGTCACTTCCAGATCAAAGGTGACCGAAGTACTGGACTCGGCAGCCACCTGGTAGCTGAACTCGCCACTGGTGCGAATGCCCTTTTGGGAGGGATCCAGTCTCAACTGCAACTCGCCCGCTGCGGGCTCCGGACCACGGTTGATGATATCGACGGTGATGGGATTGGATTGGCCGATCCGGACCGGCAGTCGGGTCGGCAGGGATTCGATCACCCACTCGGTGTCGGTGTCCCGAGCAAACTCCCGGTAGCCCGCCACATCATAGGTGGGGCGGAAGCGAACCTGGACGGGGGCCACGGCTTTGAGCCAGAGGTGGTTGCGGCCGGACACGGCATGACCTTGCTGACTGCCCTGGTAGCTGGCGTACATCCGGGTGTTCCGATCGACGACGGCACCCTCCGAAGCACGCACCTGAAAGGTCACCTCCGCCTTCTCTCCCGGCTGCAGAACATCAAAGGTACGGCTGCCCCGGGCCCGGGCACTCCAGTTTTCAGCCGGCTCAAACGAGAACTCGACACCTTCGATGGGCTCGGCGGTGTGGTTGACCAGGCTCACGACGGTGGCCACGTCCACGCCGATACCCGCTTCGAAGCTGGCTTCAACGATCTCGAAACGGATTCCAGGCGGCGACCCGCCCGCGGCCAGCAGAGCTCCCTCAAGAAGATGGGTTTCGGGGCTTGTGACGGGAACCAGAGAGCGAACCAGCATGAACGCCTCGGGCCGCGCTTCGGAAACGGGAATGCTCACACGCTGGTCGAACCCCTGGGAACGATACCTGGAGAAGGCCAGTCCCTTCAGATCGGCATAGCGCATATTGGCCTTAGGGGAGTAGTCATCGGTATCGATCAAGACCGTGGTCGGGGCGTCCCTCTGTCCGGAGTAGTAAAGCTTGAGCGGCTGGAAAGGCGGCAGATGCTCCTCGGTGATCAACCGGGGACAAAAGCCGGGGTCTGCTGCCTTATCAAAGGCGATGGTTGCGGCCCGCCCGGCCATCTGGTGCTGGCCGTGGGTGCCCGGCCCCGGCCACATCGTCACGATCACCTCGGGACGCTGCAGACGAACGTAGCGCACCACGTCACAGAGGTAGGAATCACCCCATTTCATGGCAGTCTCCTCCGCTGAAAGCGTGAAGTAAAAATCCAGAAGACCCAGGAAATGAGACGAGGTCACCCCCACCAGTGCCAGAGCGCGACGTTCCTCCTCGGCACGAATGAGCCCCAGGGCAATCCCCGACTCCGGGCCTGTCGCATTCCCTCCACCTTCTCCGCCGGTAGCCGTAATGACGGTGGCGCGAAATCCCTGGTCCAGGAGATAGCGGGCAAAAGTGGCCATCACCGCGGTATCATCGTCCGGGTGAGCCCCCACGAACATGAGGTCAACATCGACCAGATCGAGGCCGGTTTGAGCCGACGACGAACCGGTCAAAGCGATCCCTACAATCAGCAATAAAACAATGACATTCAAGTTCTTCATGGGTTCCTCGATAGGCCTTCTGTGTGTTTTTTTAATCGGTCGATAAGAAATGGTCCCTGAGATGATAAGGCTTATTGAGTCAGAAGGCAAAATCAAGGGATAGAGGAAACCATGCTGCCCGTTCAAAGGGCCAAAGTCATCCTCTATCTTTCTTCCAGGCCAGGATAAGTGGATAACATCACGATGGTTCCTGACTCACTATTTTGTTAGGTTAGCCCTGATGTTTCCTTCGAACATTGCAGTCCAAATGAGCTGATTCCAGGCCAGGGTACGGGGATCATTCGTATTTCAATGGGAATGAAGAAGGTGTGTCGGAGCTTTGTCCTGCCCCTCACCCTGTGTCTTGCCATCGGGCTATTCCAGGCCGCTTTACAGGCACAGGATCCTGGTCAGGAAAAGATTGTAACGGCCCTGCTGGTGGAATCGACGATCACCCTCGATGGGGAATTGGACGAACCGGCCTGGAACCTGGCAGAGCCCGCCACCGACTTCATCCAGCAGAATCCGCGCACCGGTCAGCCCAGCTCGGAAAGAACGGAAGTGCGTCTCCTTTACGATGATGAAACTCTTTATGTTGGAGTTTACTGCTTCGATTCAGCCGGGAGAGAGGGCCTAGTCGTCAATCATATCACCAGGGATTCCCCTGGTTTCGACGACGACATGTTCGGGGTTGTGCTGGACACTTTTGGAGACCACCGCAACGGGTTTTTGTTCAACACCAATCCCCAGGGTGCCAAATCCGATGCCCAGGTCGGGGGCAACGGGACCAGCTACAACCGGGACTGGGATGCGGTCTGGCATGTCCAGACCAGGTTGACCGAGGCTGGATGGCAAGCCGAGATAGCCATTCCCTTCACCAGCTTACGCTTTCATGAAGCCGAGGGCCGCGATTGGGGAATTAACTTCTCACGACGCATCCGGCGCAAAAACGAGGAGACCCATTGGTCTCCCATCCCACGCCCTTTTGGTTTCTCAAGGGTCTCCTTGGCCGGAACGCTGC
>JAPYTY010000244.1 GCA_029942065.1 Acidobacteriota bacterium
CAATAATGACAATCGACTGGCTGGCTAAAATCTCTTCCAGGCCAATGGAATAGAGGTCGCGCAGGCTGTCCAGACGATAGAAGTCAAGGTGGTAAAGGGTGCTTTTTTCACCCGGATACTCATTGACCAGAGTGTAGGAAGGACTTCGCACCAGGCCAGGGTCGGTCACCCCCAGACCCTCGGCCATCCCTCGAACCAGGACCGTTTTTCCCGAACCCAACTCTCCGTAAAGCAGAATCACACGGGGAGGCTGAATCTGCCGGCCGATTTCTTGGCCCAGCAGGAAGGTGTCCCTTTCACTCCTGGAAGTTTGGTTCCTCATCTTTCAGCTCCTGATAGGCCTGACCCAAATGGGCCGCCACGTCACCGGCCATCAGGGCCTGGAGACCCACCTTCTGGGCGGCCAGATCCCCGGCCAAGGAGTGCAGGTACACTCCCACCTGAACGGCTCGGGAGATCTGGTGCGGTTCGCTCCACCCCTGAGCACAGTAGATTCCGACCAGGGCGGCGATGGTTCCCGTTAAAACATCCCCCATTCCCGCCGTGGCCATTCCGGGATTGCCCAGGGTGGTGGTAAAGACCTGCCCATCGGGTTGGGCGATGAGCGTTCGAAAGCTCTTCAAAACAACCCAGATCCCTCTTTCCTGGGCCATCTGACGAGCAAGCTCCACTCTCTGGGGCAGGACCTCGCTGGTTGGAAGGCCTACCAGCCGCGAAAATTCTCCCGGATGAGGGGTGAGGATCAGAGCTTGATGGTGGTTGTTTTCCAGTTTATCAACTGCATTTCCAAAGGCATTCAAGGCGTCGGCATCCAGAACCAGGGGGACCGGGGCCTGGCGAACCAGATTGTGGACCAACTCAAAGGTTTCCGGGTGCCGACCGAGGCCCGGACCCATCGCCGCTGCGTCCTTCCCTGCCAGAATTGTCAGCAGGGGTTCGAGGGCCGAACTGGCCAGGGTACCCTGTTCGGTCGAGGGGAGGCCTTCGGTCATCACTTCGGGCTGGAATGATGCCACCACCGCCTGAATGGTCTCCGGTGCACAAATGGTGACCAGGCCGGCACCGGTCCGAAATGCAGCCCCGGCACTTAAAGCAGCCGCTCCCGCCTTTCCCCGACTTCCGGCAATAATGACCGTATGTCCAAAATCGCCCTTGTGCGATCGGGCTTGCCACAACGGAAGATACGACCCAATTTCGTCCTCGGTGAGAAGATTGAGGTAGTGATCCTCCTTGTCCAGCAGCTGTTCAGGGCTTCCAATTGGAACCACATGGAGTTCTCCCAAGGCCTCCTGGTCTTGATTGAGGATGTGAGCGATCTTGGGGGCGGTAAAGGTGACGGTGGCACTGGCCTCGATACTCTGCGGCCCTTCGCTGAGAGAGTCCGAAAACATTCCTGATGGAATGTCGACGGAGAGAACGAAGGCCGGCGTCTGGTTGATGGTCGATACCACCTCTGAATAAAGTCCTTCCAGGGGCTTGGTGATCCCCGTCCCCAGGAGGGCGTCCACGATCACGCCATATTTCTCGAACTGTTTGCTGACTTCTTTCCATTGTTCGAAATCCGTGATCTCCTGCACCGCTTCTCCGGTTTCGAGGTAGGCATCCAGGTTGGTGCGCGCATCGCCGGAGACCTCGTCCACCTTACCGAGCAGGTAGACATCGGGATAGATCCGGAACTGCGTGAGGTGGCGGGCCAGGACGATGCCATCCCCGCCGTTATTTCCCTTTCCACAGACGATGGCGATCCATTCAGATTCCAGGTCCTCGATATAACTCTCCAGCGTGGACCGCAGACTTGAGCCTGCGTTTTCCATCAACAACAGGGTGGGAATCCCGAATTCTGACTCCGTCAAGCGGTCTACCTCGGTCATTTGGTGGGTGCTCAGGATTTTCATCAAGAATTGTTTTTTGTTATTTACTAAACAAATGGGGCAGAGAAGTCGATGAAATTCAGTAAAAGTGAAACATTTTCAGCCACTTCGTCGTCTTCAGTTAATAGAAAAGCATTATACGACAATAGACGTGAAGAGGAGTTTGGGGTAGGCTAGAACAAAGCCATGAAGGAGGAGTCCGAAGATGCGACTTAAAACAAAGCAATCAATGGGTTTTTTGCTGATCTTGGTGCTTCTTTTTCCACTCCAGGCCTTTGCTCGGAAACATACCGACGTGGAAAATATTGGCAATCGCAATATCAACGGTCGGGTCGCCTGGTTTTTCCCCAATTTCGTCTCGCTGGAAAAGGAAATCCAGATGGGGGCCGAGTACTCCCAGTTTTTCGAGCAGACGGCGCGTCTGGTTGAGGATCCGGTGATTGCCGAGTACGTCGACCGACTGGGCCAGCACCTGGTGAAACACTCCGATGCTAGGGTTCCCTTTGTCATCAAGGTGGTGGATACCGAAGAGGTGAATGCCTTTGCCCTGCCGGGAGGATTTTTTTACGTCAACAAGGGACTCATTCTGGAAGCGGAAAATGAATCCGAGTTGGCCGGAGTCATGGCTCACGAGATTGCTCACGTGACCGCTCGTCATGCTTCCGAGAGAATGACCAAGCAACAATTGCTGCAGTTTGCATCGATTCCCGCCCTTTTTGTGGGAGGTGGTTACTGGGTCCAGTCTGCCATCTATCAGGGTTTGGGCATGGGAATGTCATTGGCGGTTCTGGGAATCACCCGAGGAAATGAAGAAGAAGCCGATCAACTGGGTGCCCAGTATCTCTGGAACAGCGGTTATGATCCGCAGGGCTTTATTTCCTTCTTCGAAAAATTGCAGGCCCAGGAAAAAGATAAACCCGGTAAGTTCGCCGGCTTCTGGAGAACCCACCCAGGACTTGACGATCGCATTATGAAGGTTCAGCAGGAGATCGCACTTCTTGAGGTTAAGGACGAATATGTTCTGAACAGTTCCGAATTTGAACGTGTCAAGGACCGTCTCATCCAGATCGATAACAACATTTTGACTCCTGGTGCCGCCGGGTCCGAAGGGGGAGGTTCCAAAAGACCGACTCTGAAGCGCAGGACCAACACGGGGAGCAAAGATAAGGAAAAGCCGACTCTGGAGAAAGATCGCCCCACCCTCAAGCGGGGCGGCGAGTCGCTTCTGTAGGGAGTTCCTACCTACCGTCGAAACATTGATTCTTTGTTCTCGTCGCGCGAAGCGCATTTTCTTTCGAACATCATCATCTGTGGTCAGCGGGGCAGTTGTTTCGGCACCTGAGGTGCCTCCCACACTCCGGACCCTTCGTTCTGGATTCCTCTCCTACCTCCTACCTCCTGCCTCCTGTCTCCTGTCTCCTGACTCCTGTCTTCTATCTTCTTCACCCTTTACCGATAGAATAGATTCCTCATTGATTTGAATAATTGAAACGATTACTGCCTTTCTTCGTAGAGCAATAAGCCCGGAGTATGCAGAATCCGGGCTTCACATGGAGAGAATCAGATGAAAATAAAACAGATTGTTCCATCCATTGTTTTATTCACCTTGGTGTGTTCCCAACTCCTGGCACAGCAGGAGGCGGTCCAGGCCGGAGAGGACCTTGCGTCAGGAAGATTCCAGGTTCCCGAGTCCTATGTGGACCGGGTCCGGCGGGAGGGAACCATCTTGACTCTGGCTTTGAGAGATGTCATGCGCCTGGCGCTCACCAACAATTTGGAAATCGCGATTGAGGATTTCAATGAAGATTTCAATCGGGAGCGCAATACCATCGCCAGGGGATTTTATGATCCCGTCTTGCGTTTCAGCGTAGGGTTGGAGTCCTCGGATACTCCCAGTACCAGTATTTTGACGGCGGGAAGCGGCGTGGCAACCTTCTCCCGGGATGCCTTTACATGGAGCAATTCCCTCCAGCAAAACATACGGGGAGGCGGAATGTTCAGCTTGAACTTCAACAACTCCCGCAACATGTCCAACAACACCTTCAGCACCATTAATCCCCAGTTTGGATCTGATTTTGACGTCAGCTTTACCCAGCCGCTTTGGCGTGGGTTTCGCCAGACTTCAACGGAGCGTGAACTCAAGCTGGTCAATCTGGACTCCGAAATCACCGAAAGCCAGTTCAAACAGAGAGTTTCGGAAATCGTTCAACAGGTACAGAATCAGTACTGGGAACTGGTCTATGCCATCGAGGACCATGAGA
>JAPYTY010000245.1 GCA_029942065.1 Acidobacteriota bacterium
AACCAAGACAAAGAAAAGGATTTCCTTCTCTGTGTCTTTGTGTCTCTGTGGTGAAATTCCTCTTGGTGCCTTGGTGGTGAAATTTTTCTTTTCTCCTTTGTGGTTGAGATTTCCGGTCCACCCCAATAGAATCCAGGAATTCATCACAACCGACTGTAAAAGGAGGGGAAATCAGCATGAGAAATATCACGACTCCTATGCTTCTTACCTGGCTTCTTGCAGCTGCCGCTTTCTACTCGCCTCTGTGGGGACAAACCGACACCTCCGTTCTGGTAATCCAGGGGGGAACCTTGATTGATGGAAGCGGTGCTCCTCCGGTGGCCAATACGGTGATCGTGATTGAGGACGGTCACATCCTCCAGATCGGGGCAGGAGAAGCAGTTCCGCCAGGTGCCCAGGTCATCAACGCCAGCGGAAAATACATCATCCCCGGACTGATCGATTCCCACGTTCACTACGACATGCCCTGGCTCCACCGACTCTACCTTGCCAACGGCGTGACTTCGGTTCGGGATCTGGGAGGGTCGATTGAGCGGTTGCTGACCTTACGGCAGGAAATTGCCGCCGGCAATATTCTGGCCCCTCGAATGTTCATCTCAGGTATGCCCATTAACCCTGGATCGGTCAAGGCCATGAATCTGAGCAGTGCCAGAGAGATGGCTGAGAAATTGGTGGAGGCGGGGGTCGATGGAATCAAGGTCACCGGCTATACCCCCGACGAGCTTCGAGAAATCGTGGAGGTGGCCCACGCTGCCGATTTGATCGTGTACGGACACACCGGGCCCAAGCGGGGCAACCGGGGTCCCGGTGCCCGTCTGGCCATCGAAGCCGGACTGGATGGCATCGAACACGCCCTGGGCGTTCTGGAAGATGCGATGGACCGAGATGTCCCGGTTCCGGACGACTATGACCCCTTCAACAGAGATCACATCTTCCGGCACTGGTATGGACGGATGCACTCCGTGGTCGATCCCGATCTGGTCCAGACCATTATTCAGATGATGGTGGACGATGATGTTTACTTTGCTCCCACGCTGGTGAATTTCGATCGAAACTTTGTGAAACGGAACACCCCCGAGACGGAGGCGGATCCTAATCTCAAATACATTCCGGAGGAGGAACCCAGTTTTTTTGGGCGCTTCGGGCCGTCCGATCGCGAGGAATGGAGAAAGACTCTGGAGCTGATGCTGGACGCCACCTTCAGATTTCACCAGGCTGAGGGTTTTCTGATAGCGGGGACCGATTCGCCAGGGGCGGCCTTGCCGGGATGGAGCCTTCACCAGGAAATGCAATTTTTTGTGGAAGCCGGCATCTCACCCATGGAAGCGCTCAAATCGGCCACTTTGAACAACGCCAAGTTGATCAACCAGGACCACCTGCTGGGAACCCTGGAAACGGGAAAATTCGCTGATCTATTGATCCTTGACGGCGATCCGCTCCAGGACATCACCAACACCGAAAAAATTCATCGCGTCATCAAAAACGGAATGGTGCTCAACCCCGCGACGCTGCTGGAAGACAACCTCCGCCAGTTTGGAAATCGCGGCGAGCGTCACTTCGATCGTACCGAAAGGAATTGAGGAAGACTGGGAATGAGCCATTCCGAATTCCGGCCGATATTTCTTTTTCTGGGTCTGTGGATTACTTGTCCGGTTTTCGCTCAAGTACAGCAGCCGGAAGATGGGATTCAGGCGCTGGAAGATCTCCTGCCCGACGGGGAGGGTAAGGAGTTGGTAGCCAATTACTGTACCCGCTGCCACAGTACCGAACGGATCCGTCAGGCGATCGTCGATGGCGAGGGGGGAAATGAGGCCTTTTGGCGGACTCTGGTGGACCGGATGAGGCGGGTTTTCAATGCTCCTATCGCCAGCCACGATGTCGATCCCATCGTCCGTTACCTCGCAACCCACTTCGGACCCTCTGCCGGTTTCGAGACCGGTGGAGGCGACGTCATCGGAGCCGATCCTGATGATGAGCTCCATGCTTTTTTGCCCAACGGCGAGGGGAAAACACTGCTCACCCTGTACTGCACGACCTGTCACCACGCCATCGGCCTCCGGCAAAACATCGCCAAACGGGCCGGCAGAGATCAAAGTTACTGGAATACCCTGGTGAGGCGCATGGTCACAACCTGGAATGCGCCTATCGCCGATGAGGATATCGAACCGATCATCACCTATCTGAGTACCCACTTTGGACCCTCCTGGGGGGCCCCATAAAACGATGCAGGATCACGAAACCTTTGACGTCATCGTAGTGGGAGCCGGAACGGCAGGAACCATTCTGGCGTCACGAATAGCCGAGAACGGAGTGAATCCAACCAACGGAGACCGTCTGAAGGTGGGGCTCTTTGAAGGAGGACCTTACTATCTGGAGGGAGGACCACTTCAGCCCGGCATCGGAGATCCCTGGCGCCGCCGCTTGGTCACCAATATCAAGGGTGATGAGACGGATCCTCCCAAGTGGCACTATGATGGGTTCAACATCAAGGCCGTGGGGGGCTGTTCCCTGCACTGGGGTTCCAATGCCTTCATGCCTATTCCCAAGGATTATGCCAACTGGAAGGCCGCTACAGGCGTCGACTGGGGCCCCGCCAACAGCACCTTCGCCGAGGCCATCGAAGAATCCCTCAAGATGTACCACCTCCATCCAATCAGCACCTTTTACAGCGAACCGAGGCCCAGGAGACTCAACCGAGGGGGACAGATGTTTGCCGATGCCGCCAGGGCCCTGGGACATCCGGTCAACCCGCCCCCGGATCCTCGAGAACAGGGAATCAGCGGAGTGTCGCGGGTCAACTGCATCCTCTGTGGCTACTGTGGAAGAGGACACTACTGCAAGTACGATTCCAAAGTCACCGGCCTCAACTACCTGAAACTGATCGGCGAGGAAAACGGTCTCGAGGTCATTCCCGATGCCGAGGTCGACCACGTCATAATCGAGAAAGAAGGCGCCGCCTTCGTGGCCAAGGGGATCGCCTACACCCGGGAGGGTGAGCAAAGGGAGGCCCGGGCTCCTCGCGTGGTAGTTGCCTGTGGGACCAGCGGAACTCCCGTGCTGCTTTACCGTTCCGGCTACGGGCCCAGGGATCTGCTGGGCGAGAATCTGATCGTTGAAAACAACAACGTGGGCCGCCACCTGGACGGTGATTTGCTGGGTGCCTCTCTGGATCTGATCGCTCGGTTCGGGGAAGACATTCATGGCGACCAGGGAAGCGCCTCATCCCTTCTGGTTCACGAGGACGGCGATCGAAACAAACTGGCCCTCAGGGGAGTCTCGCGCGTCAGCTACGGCAACCAGTATCCGGATCAGATGGCTCTCTACCCGGTTGCACCGGACTTCGGCTGGGAGCACCGCGAGTACATGGAAAATGCGGTCAACCGGGTCGGGGTTCTGGCCATCAGCCTGAAGGCCCCTTTGTGGAACAAAGGCCGTGTCGGTCGGAAGGGGGAACATCTGTACCGCCGCGACGATCCCTCGGTCCTGGATCTGATTCACAAGGCCTGGAACATCGCTCACGACATCGTCGGCAAACTCGACCCCCAGCCCATTCAGGTGGACGGATCGCCTCCCCAGTCCTTCAACGTGTTGCATGAGGTGGGTACCTGCCGGGCCGGGGTCAGCCCGGAGAACTCCGTCGTGACGCCGGAATTCGACTCTCACGAGGTGGAGAACTTGATGATCTGCAGCGCTGCTGCCATTCCCAACGCCAATCATACGGCATCCCATATGGCCACGGTTTCGGTGAGCTGCTATGCCTGGAGGCGAATCGTTGCCAACCATTTCAGCCGAGGCGCTGCACCTTTAGTCATTTAGCCCGTATCATGCATACTCCGGGCGAAGGAACCAGGATGAAGACTACGAAAAAGAACAGGCGGAAATTTCTGAGAAAATCGATACAGGTGATGATGGTGACGCCGGCCCTGGCGGCTACCCGTACCCGGGGCCAATCCCGGGACCCGGCCAGGGAAATCCCGGACGAAAAGCTTCCCGGAGATCCTGGGACACGGGACCCCGATGCCTACGGCAGTGTGGGCGAGGAGTAGAGACGATGTCAAAAGAGAACAAGAGTACCAGCAGGCGTCATTTTCTGAAAAAGACGGCTCTCGGCTCAGTTGCAC
>JAPYTY010000246.1 GCA_029942065.1 Acidobacteriota bacterium
CTCCTGAAGCGGAGCTGGCGTCTGAAGCGGAGGCGCCTTCTCAGGAGGAGCCGTGATGGGTCTCTCGGTTGCCAGCCTGGGACTGCTTGGAGTCACCGGAGCCTATCTGCTCTTCCAGCAAGGTATCATCGCCGTTAACGACATCAGCGGCTTCGCCATGGGAGCCAGCTCGATCGCACTTTTCGCCCGCGTTGGAGGAGGAATTTTCACCAAGTCCGCCGACGTGGGAGCCGATCTGGTCGGAAAGGTGGAAGCAGGAATTCCCGAGGATGATCCCAGAAATCCAGCCGTCATCGCGGATAACGTCGGAGATTGCGTCGGCGATACCGCCGGCATGGGAGCCGATATTTTTGAAAGTTACGTGGGTTCCGTCATTGCCACCATCGCCATCGGAGCGACGGGGACCTCCAAGGTTCTGGATATCACCGCGGAGAACCGGCATCTGTATATGGCACTTCCTCTGGGTGTGATCGTCATTGGCCTTCTCGCCTCTTTGATCGGTGTCGCCTCGATCAGACTGTTGAGAAACCTGGGACCGGCATCAGCACTACGCTACTCCACGTATGTGAGTGCCCTTTTGCTGCTGGTCGGCAGTTTTCTGATTATCAATGCCATGGACCTTGAGGTAGGCATTTTTTATGCCATTCTCCTGGGCACGGTTGCCGGTGTAATCATCGGACTTCTAACAGAATGGTACACCTCCGGGAACCCCATCAAACGTATTGCTGAAGCTTCCAAGACGGGGGTGGCGACCAACATCATTGCCGGATTGGCGGTAGGAATGCAATCAACGGTCTTACCCGTTTTAACCCTGTGTGGTGCCATTCTGATCTCTTACAACTACGCCGGCCTGTATGGTATCGGGATCGCGGCTGTTGGAATGCTGGCGACCGTGGGAATCACCATGTCGGTAGATGCATATGGCCCCATTGCCGACAATGCAGGTGGAATCTCAGAGATGAGCGGCCTGGGTCCCGAGGTACGCAAAATCACGGACAAACTGGATTCACTGGGGAACACCACTGCGGCCATGGGGAAGGGTTTTGCCATCGGCTCAGCCGCCCTGACCGCTCTGGCACTTTTTTCCGCCTACACCAAGACGGTGGGCCTGTCATCGCTGGATCTTCTCGATCCAACGGTGGTGGTTGGATTCTTTGTGGGTGGCGTTTTGCCCTTCTTCATCGCCGACCTGACCATGTCGTCGGTGGGAAGAGCCGCCTTCCAAATGGTGGAGGAGGTACGTCGACAGTTCAGGGAGATCCCGGGGTTGATGGAGGGCACAGCCAAACCTGACAGCGCCCGCTGTGTTGACATTTCCACCCGCGCCGCTCTCAGGGAGATGGTGCTGCCGGGACTGGTGGCAGTGGCGTCACCGCCCATCATTGGCCTGCTGCTGGGACCCTCGGCCCTGGGTGGGATGCTGGCCGGTGCGACTTTAACGGGCGTCTTGCTAGCTCTCTTCATGTCCAATGCAGGCGGCGCCTGGGATAACGCCAAGAAATACATCGAAACGGGCTACCTGGGCGGCAAAGGATCTGAACCACACAAGGCCTCGGTCGTTGGTGACACCGTCGGCGACCCGTTCAAGGACACCAGTGGTCCGGCCATGAACATTCTGATCAAATTGATGGCTATTGTTTCTTTGGTTATTGCCCCTATGCTCAGGTAGCTGACCCAAGGACTCGTTCCGATGAGAAAGATTGTGCTAGAATGCACTTTCTTCAAAAGCAGCAAGACGGCTATATAGGTCGAAAGTCTGCTGAAGTTATTCAGTTAAGAGAGAGAAAGAAGTGGCATGAGAAAATATGAGGTTGCGATAGTGCTGGCTCCAACCCTGACCGAGGAGGAAGTGGATCAGTCTATCGAGACTTTCCAGAAAATTGCGGAAGAAAAGCAAGCTCAAATCGCCAGTGTGGATAACTGGGGAAAGCGGAAGCTCGCCTATCCAATCAGCAAACACACCGAGGGAATCTACGTCATTTTGACGCTGGAAGAGGCCGCTGCTGAATCCGTGGCTGAATTGGAACGAAGATTCAAGGTCATGGAGTCGGTGATCCGCTTCTTGACCATCCGTGTGGACTTGGATCTAAAGCGAGCCGAAAAAATGACAACCAGGCGCAAAGGTAAAAAACGGCGAACCTCTTCTTCCGGAGAAGAAACCCGCACCCAGCCGGTATCAGTGGCGACAGAGGACTAACGGATGGCAAGGAGAAGAAGATACTGCAAGTTCTGTTCAGACAAGGTCGACTATATCGACTATAAAGACGTCAAGACTTTGAGTCCCTATGTGCCCGAAGGCTCCAAGATGACTCCCCGTCGCATCTCCGGTGTGTGCAGTTCCCATCAGAGAAGGCTCTCTCGGGCCATCAAACGAGCTCGACATTTGGCCTTGCTCTCCTACACTGCGGACTAGCGCGACTTGTGCGGCCTCGATCTTGACCTTCCTGAATGTCCGCAAATGAGTTGAAAGGTAAGTGCGATGGAAGTCATTTTGATTGATGACATCTTTGAACTAGGCAAACGCGGTGAAGT
Organism: Acidobacteriota bacterium; assembly: GCA_029942065.1. Classification (GTDB taxonomy): domain Bacteria; phylum Acidobacteriota; class UBA6911; order RPQK01; family JADFOI01; genus JAPYTY01. The sequence continues at coordinate 2,533 of JAPYTY010000246.1, forward strand.
AGTAAAAGTAGCCGACGGCTATGGACGAAACTACTTGATTCCAAAGAAACTAGCCATCCCGTCCACGCCTGGAAACCTCCAAATGATCGATCAGCAACGCCTGGCAATGGCAAAAAAGGAAACCAAATTCCAGGAAGAAGCTGAATTGCTGGCACAAGAACTCAATAAACTGCATCTGATTGTCAGTCGCAAATCTGGAAATGCGGGGGCCCTCTTTGGTTCCGTCACTACCAAGGATATCGGCCTTCTTCTCGCAGGAACGGGCATACGAATGGACCGGAGAAAAATCATTCTGGATCAGCCCATCAAAATGATTGGCAACTACAAGATCCAGGTACGTCCTCACAGTGCTGTTTCAGCTGAATTACTCCTCTCCGTTGTGAGCGAAGGTGATGAGTCCGTGGCACGAGTCAAGACCAAGGACGAAGAGAGCGAGGCCATCATTGCCAAACTGGAGGCCGAAACCCAGAAAATGGAAGCGGTAGTGGACACCGAGTCCCAGGAGCCGCCTCGAACAGAAGAACCCGCCCAGGAAGAGACGGAAGCCACGGGCGAGGAGTCCGAGACCGCCCAGGAGGGTGTGCCCATGGAGTCCGCTTCCGAAGAGCAAGAGGCGGTACCTGAAGAAACGGAGACTGGCGAAGTAGACGCAGCAGCATCGGAATAGCCTGAGACTGCTCAAATCGACAAATGCTCAATCTGGGATCCTTTTAGACCGAAAAACTTACCCCCACCCTGTTTCGATTTCCCACTTTCATTGCCCGGTTGATGCGTAGGCTCTTTTCATTCCTCGGATGAAGGTGGGCTGGACTGCAGTAGAGAATTTATTCATGATCCGGGCTAACTTTATTGGTATCCTTAGGCCTGATCAGGCAATTTATCGATGAAATCTGACACCGCACTTGAAAAGAGCCTTCCCCACAGTGCCGAAGCAGAGCGGGCCGTTTTGGGTGCGGTTTTGCTGGATAACTCACTCTTTGACCAGACCTCAGAGATCCTGATCCCGGGCGACTTCTACCTGGAGAGCCACCGCAGCATATTCTCCACCATGGAACGTCTTTCTTCCGGATCCCGAGTCATTGACTCGTTGACACTCAGAGAAGAGCTCAAAAAGGACAATACGCTGGAAGCCGTGGGCGGAGTCACCTATATCGCCTCACTGCTGGACGGAGTCCCCCGGGTCTCCAGTGTCGATCACTACGCCCGGATCGTTAAGGAAAAGTCCCTGCTGAGAAAACTCATCCATTCCGCCAATGAAATCCTTTTACGAGGCATTTCCAACGAAGAAGACCCTCTGGAGTTACTGGAAATGGCAGAAAAATCCATTTTCGACATCGGTCAGGAAAAGATACAAAGTGGGTTCGTACAGCTGCAGGATCTCCTTACCGAAAGCTATGAAAACATCGAGTCCCTCTATCAGCGAAAGGAGTTGATCACAGGCATCTCCACCGGTTTCGTGGAACTGGACCGTTTGACCTCAGGATTTCAGCCTGCCGACCTCATTATCGTGGCTGCGCGTCCGGGTCTGGGGAAGACAAGCTTGGTGGTGAACATCGCCCAGCACTCCGCGATTCAA
>JAPYTY010000247.1 GCA_029942065.1 Acidobacteriota bacterium
CCAATGGATTTCCCCTGCGCATTCTCACCGTCAGTGCCTACCTTCCTCGTCTGGGCCGTCACGGCGGCGGGAACCGCGTTTTTTATCTGCTGAGAGAGGTGGCCAGGAGACATGAAGTCACTCTGGTCAGCTTCGTTGAAGACGAGGAGGAGGCCGGTGCCGTATCTTTCCTGCTTCCTCACTGCAAACGAGTCGAGACGGTTAAACGCGCCCACCATCTTCCTGTTTCACTGTTTCCCTATGAGCCCTTCGAGGAGTTCAACTGTCCGGAGTTTCGTGAGAAATTGGAAGCTCTATTGGCGGAAGAGGATTTTGATCTTGTCCATTTCGAGTGGCCTCAGATGGCGCAATATGCTGATCTTTTCACGGGTATTCCCAGGTTGCTTACCGAGGTCGAGGTCAACTATGCTGCCCACTACACGTTTGTGGCTCTGCAGAGGAATCCTCTCAAGAAGGTGAGAAAGCTGTACAACAGTCTTCAGACGTTATACCGGGAGGTCGAGCTGTGTCGGAAGGTGGACCAGGTGGTATGCGTGACGGATGAAGACCGCACCTCCTTGGGTGGTTATGTTGAGGCGAGGAAACTTTCTGTTGTCAACACCGGTGTGGACACGCAATATTTTACCTGTAACGAGTCTGTTTCCTTCGAGCCGGACACCCTGGTGTTCGTGGGTGCTTTTCGTCACGAACCCAATGTTGATGCCATGCTTTACTTCTGCCGGCAGCTTTTCCCTCGAATTTTGAAGGAACGTCCCCAGACTCGCCTTTACATCGTGGGGGGCGGACCCCCGGAGTCAATACAGGCCTTGAAAACCAGTCCGCAAGTGACGGTGACGGGTTATGTTGAGGACCTTCGCGATTTTTATCGAAAGGCTCAGATCGTGGTGGTGCCGCTGCGTACGGGTGTGGGCATAAGGGGTAAGATTCTTGAGGCTTGGGCGGCGGGTAAGGCCATGGTTGCCACACCACTGGCCTGTCAGGGCATTCGGGCGGATCATGGTGAAAACATCATGATCGCTGGAAGCGCAGAGGAATTTGTGCGGCAGACGCTTGTCCTGCAGGGCGATCCGGGCTTGTGCAAACAGTTGGGCCGGGCGGGTCGTCGGACGGCTGTAGATTTCTACGACTGGAATCGCCTGGGCAAGGAAATGATCAACCTTTACGAAAGCATAGCTCGTACTCACCCGAGCCAGCGAGGCCGATGAGAGAGTCACGCATTCTTCTGGTCCAGTGCTGTCACCTTCCGCAGTTTTTCTACCTGGCCGAGAAACTACGCCGGCACCATCCGAAATGGAAACTGGATGCCTTGTTTGGCGGACCGTCACAGGTGGATTTTTACCTGGATCGATTTCCCTATTTCCAGGGAGTCCATTTTCTCCAGAACAAGGGTCAACGCCTGGCCGACACTCTGGATGTGGAAGCGGTCGTTTTTCCTCTCTTGAATCGTGGTTACTGGAAGATCAAGCGGGCAGCCCGTACTGCCTCCCCGGTGAATCTGGAGGTGGACTACCAGGGAGAGCTTCATCCGCTTTTTGCGAGGCGTCTCTATTTATCGGGGATCCAGACGCTTCATCCTCCGGATGAGGAATTCTTTGATTATGTCCAGCGCTTCCCGCTACCGCCGCTGGGTAAGCGGATTCTCCTGGTGGAAAGTTGCCACAGTTCGGTTCCGGGAAGGGTCCAGGAAAAGCTGGATCAGATCATACCAACGGATGCGCAGATCATCCGCATTCAGAAAAATCCGATCAAGGAGATCCGACGCCATCTTGGCAGCCATCATTTCGAAGCTGGGGTTGTTTTCTTCTCCGGAGAACCAGGCTTCGCCCTACTGAGGTTGCTTCCCTTTCTGCTCCGGTTACCTCGCATTGTGGTGGTGTCTGAAACCGGCCGTTTCTTTGATGCGGGCGTCCGGAGTTTATGCAGGTTCCTTTGGGAGCGCATCCGATATGGGGTCTCACCAGCGAAGGTTCCGCCTCGGATACTTCTGGTTCAAACAGAAACGGTTCCTCATGTCGAGCAGGTCATCGGACAACTGAAAGAGAAAAAATTGTTTCCGCGATCAGAACTCGTGCTCCTCTGTCGGCAGGAGGATCGAGGTCATTTTGAATCCAACCGCCGTGTCGATCGGCTGATGACCTACAGCAGAACAGGGGTACGCGACCATTTCCGGTTGTGGAAAAGACTGAAAAAGCTGGATGCCGATGTCTTGTGTGCCATCTTTTCAGGAAGACCCTACTTCAGAAGGCCCAAGATCCTTTTTCTCAGTCTGCCCACACGACGGCGAGTGGTCTTCAATGCTCGATTGGATTGCTACGACCTGAAGCCGCGTACCCTCCTTCGAATGTTCAAAAGGGAACCTCTGCTACTGGAGTCGGAGACATCAATGGTTTCTCTGAAGGCGGCCCCGCGTGTGCTCATGCTTCAGACAGAGCATTCCGCGACAACGATCAAGGCCATCGAGGTGCTGGCCAGTGAGAAGGTAGCCCCCGGGGCGCGCATTTCTATTTTTTGCTCGGCCAAAGAGCAAGCAGCCTTTGAAGTCCTTCCACAGGTGGAAAAAATCGTTGTCTACGATCCGGCAAAGCCTTTCGGGAGTTTGCGTACTCTCTGGCAATTGGCTCGGTCCGGTTCGGACATCCTCGGGGTGATCTTTTCGGGTCGTCCCATCTTTTGGAAACAAAAAATTCTTTTTTTCCTCCTCCCTTTTCGCTACCGGTTGGTTTTCAACGAACATCTCGAGTGCTATTACCTCGGCTGGCGCAACGCGCACCTCCTGTTCCACCGCCGTTCCCCTGTCTCCGTCCCAGTGGGTCGGCTCCTTCTCCGCAAGGTTGCCAAGGTTTTTCTCTTTCTCCCGCGCTTTGCTTTCCTGCTGATATGGGTGGCGTTCATGAAATGGAGGCACGTCGATTCCATTTCGACCCACCGGACACCTCATCCATGATCACTCCACCGTTCACCTGGTTTGATTTACAATAGAGACACTTAATGGATGAACTCGTATGCAGGTTGCCGCCATCGGCAAAGGTACTAGATCTGGGAGCCGGAGGTGGAAGCTTCTCATATGCTTCAACTCCGGCCCAGGTGGTGGCCATCGATCTGGCCTTCCCTTCACAGAGACAGGCCTGCCTGGGATCATTGACTGCTGCGGCTGAGAGACTTCCACTTCAAGATCACTCGATGGACGTTGTGATCTGCAACCATACCCTGGAACACTTCACCGAGTTGGAAGGGGCGGTGCAGGAAATAAACCGGGTTCTCAAGGTGGGAGGTCATCTATGGGCGGCGGTACCGGACGGTTTTTCCTGTGACGATCGACTCTACCGATTGGTATTCCAGGGAGGAGGGCACGTCAATCAGTTCAGTTTACAGTCCTTTGTGGACCTTCTCGAAAAAGAAACCGAACTGCGAGCGCTTCATTACAAGGTACTCCATAGTGGGCTGGTCTACCTGAACCCACCCTCGCCGGAAAAGCTTCCGCACTATCCGCGTCGTGCCAGGGTCCTGGGAAGCATTCCCTCCGGAATGTTGCTGTCCTTTCTCCGTTATGCGAATCATCTGGTGCGGTTTGTGGAGCGCCATTTTCACTCTCATCTCAGTCATTACGGATGGGCGGTGGTGTTGTGTCGGGAGGAAACCCGGAAGTTAGCGCAACGGACCGTTGCAGGCACCCTGACGTCCATGCCGGAAGACGTCAACGTCTGTTTTTCTTGCGGAACCGGACATCCCGAGTCCATCCTGGTCAAAATCCTGCGGCCTTACCGATTCTGGAAGGCCTACCCTTGTCCTTCTTGTGGAATGACAAATTTTTTTAGCCGAAACTAGCCTGTTGATGCTTGGATTTTCTGCCCTATCTCTGGCGCTTTCATTTGATGGAAAAGACGAAAACACTTGCCCAGCCTGGGCAGGCTGTCCGGTCGGCGCCGTGTGCGCTTCGAGGCTTTAGGAGGTAATAACGCTGCGCTTGCCATTTTTAGCATCTGTGACTGAACGATTTCCTCGACTCGTTCTCATCCTGATCGTGCTGTGCGGTTCTCTACCGTTTATCCAGCAGGCCTTCCATCTTGACGATCGGATCTATCTCGAGATCGCCGACAACATTCTGAA
>JAPYTY010000248.1 GCA_029942065.1 Acidobacteriota bacterium
GCCTCAAAAGCGCACCCTGGCTGCGGAGGCCAGGTTCGGCAGTCGAAAAACCGCCAAGCTCGACTTTTTCGCCAGCGACGTGTGGGGTCCGGTCGGAATCTCCCTGGACGGCACCCTGTTTAATACCGACGGCTATCGAATCATCGCACCCGATCAACGAGGCCGGGTGGACATCAATGCCAACACCGAACATGAGAACTTCAACCTGAGGCTAGAGTACAACCCCTCCAGCGACTTCAGCGTGTTCGTCAAGGGAAGCTATTTTGACGAGGACCGAAGCAACGGCACACCCATTCAACAAAACAACACCCAGTATCGGTTTCTGGGAGGAGGCCTTCGCTTTCGGACGCCGGATGACAGCGAATGGCAAATGTCTGTTTTTTCTCATTTTCAGAATTTCGGGAGCAACTTCTCCGCCGTAGCCGCGGATCGGAACTCCGAGCGGCTGGCTCTGACCCAGGAGGTTCCCACCTACGGCTACGGGGGCCTCGCTCAGTGGTCCAAGCCGGTATCGGGTTCCCATTTTTTGAGCGCGGGACTGGACTGGAGATGGATCGACGGAGAGAGCCAGGAGATCGTGTTCATCCGAACCCCTCCCATACCGGTACGCTTCCGCGACGTGGGCGGCCGCCAGCGAATGGTGGGGTTCTTTTTGCAGGACTCCTTTGCCCTGGACCCGGACCTCCAGGTCATGCTGAGTGCCCGCTTCGATCACTGGAAGAACTACAATGCCGAGCGCCGCGAACTGGCGGTCTTCTCGGGACGAAGGACCACGGTACAGCTGCCCGGGAAGGACAACAACCTGGTCAGCGGCAGAATCGGACTGGTCTACCAGTTCGACGAAGAAAATTCGCTATGGGGAGCGGTCGGTTCGGGATTCCGGGCACCCACCCTCAACGAACTCTACCGGCAGTTTCGGGTCGGAAGCGTGACCACTCTGAACAATCCGGATCTGGGTCCGGAACGGCTCATAGGATTCGAGGGAGGCGTCAATCTGGCCCCCACCGACCGGGTTTTCTTCCGGGTGACCGGCTTCTGGAATCGGATCAAGGATCCCGTTTCAAACGTGACCCTGACGGTTGAACCCACCCTGATCACTCGCCAGCGACAGAACCTGGGCCAGACCCGGGTCTGGGGAATCCAGAGTGAAATTCAGTATCGTCCCACTCCCCACTGGATGCTGGACGCCTCCTATCTCTTCAATGACGCCACGGTCCGGAACTTCACCGCCAACCCGGTCATCGAAGGCAACCTTCTGGCTCAGGTTCCCAGGAATCGTTTCAGCCTGGGATTCTCCTACGACAATCCGGAGGCCGTGAGCGTTGCCCTGCACGGAAGGTATGTGGGTGAGCAGTTTGACGACGACCTCAATCAGTTCCCCCTGGAGGACTACTTCGTGGTGGATGCAATGATTTCCCGGCAACTGGGCGAAGGCACCGAGGTCTTCTTGGCGGTCGAGAACCTGTTTGACAACAACTATCCGGTCCGTACCAACCCCAGCAGTGTCGGCACGCCTTTGTTGATCCAGGGAGGCGTCAGGTTCCAGCTGCAGGGCCGCTGATCCCTCGGCCAGGGCTAACGACTGAAGGAGATCACCAGTTCGCTATCCTCAACCCGAATGTCGCGGATCTCGGTCGGCATTCTGAAGGTCTCCCGGTTCTCGGGCGATTCAAAAAGACGACGGACGGCTCTTTCCAGGCCGAAAAGGGGTATCGGAAGGGATCCCAGTTTGCCGCCGCTGGGTTCCAGCTGAAGATAACCGTCCGTGACCTGGACACGCCCCTCCAGTGTCAAGGAGAGGTCCTGGCCGTAGGACAAAAACACCAGGTAGAGACTCAGTACATCGCCATTCAATTGGACCCTGAGATCCTGCACGGCGGACGGGCTCTCTTCGAAATCCAGATTCTCCCACAACCAGAAGTTGAGTTCGGCTTCGTCCAGGTGAAGACGGGCAGATCCGCCCGTTAAAAAGGCGGTTTGCAGATCCAGCATCTTTAACTGGATGCCACGACCCGAATCGGAAACGGACTCCACCTGGGGCAGCGGTGCATCGGATAACACCAGCACCACCAGCACCACGATTCCGGCCAGCACCACCCACCGGACGACTCGATAGTAGCGCCACACAGCACTCGGTCCGGCCGGACTCGGGATGGGAGCTGGAACCGAAGACGGCGGTGTTTCCGGAGCGGCTCGGTAGCGGTCAAAGACGATCCTGCAACCGCGGCATTCGGTACCCTGATCCTGTTCCAATCCGCATTTCGGACAAACGATTTCAGCCATGGCAAGAAGTCGGAGAGTCCGGCCAGATTATCTCAGGAATCTGACATGGCGTCCGGGGGAGCGAACCGACGGGTCAGAAGTCAAACGAGTAGGTCCACTTCAGCATGAGGGAACGGCCGAGCAGAGCGTCAGGATCCAGCTCATTGGTGTTTCGTCCCTCGTTGTAGATCAAAAAGATGTCATCGCCGGGACGATAGATGTAATTGAGGCGAAACCGGAAGTTCACAAAATTGTCCAGATTGCTGTACTGGATGGTGGAACTGGTCAGCCACTTGTTGGAGAAGGCATAGTTGGCACGGGTATTGATCACATGGGAGGTGAATTTACCAAAGGGAAGGTCCACGTGATTCAACAAATAAACGAGATCAATGGAAAGAGCCTCGCTCACCTTGATCTGTGGTTGAACGGTCATTTCGATAGCCGATCCATCAAAAAAACCCCACTCGTAGTTGAATCGAAGGATTTCGGTTCCCGCAAAGCTGCGATGGAGGGCACCATCAACGATAAATAAAACATCCCAGCTGCGATAGCTTCCGCTGGGGATCAGGACATCCGGCCGGATGGCAAAGGGCTTGAACAGCCTCTCGAATTTCCGGTGAAAGTCGACCATGATCCGATCACCGGTCTCGAAGATGGTCTCGGAGGTGAAGTAATGGTACTGCATGGACTCCTGCTTACCCTCCTGGTTCTGGGTGAAATCCAGGCGACTGCGGATGATCCACTGACGGATGAGCTCGCTCTGGGGACGGGGGCGAATCCCCATTTGCAGCACCGTTTTGCGCTGATCGCGGCGGGGGACAAATCCGATTTCCGGGTTGAAGTTTCGCTGGACCAGCAGATGCTCGGCTCCGGCTATAAAGAAATCGCTGTCCCACAGAACCCGGCCGAAGGCCGACCAGTCATCGTCGGGCCTGTCGGGAGTTTCCGTATTGGCCAGGAACCCCTGGAGGTTGAGATTGCCGGCCACAACAAAGTTTCCATCAACCCCGAAAACCCGGTTGTGATCACCGGCGAGGGAGGACTGCCGATTGGTGAACATGACGCCGACCGAGGAACGTTCCAGCACGTCTCGCTTGACGCGTACGACTCCGTAGTTGTTGCTCTCGATCCCGAATTCCTCTTCGGTCTGCATGTCGATCACACCCAGGGTGTAAGGCCCGACCCGACCGGTGAACTTAGCTCCCGCGATGATGGGAACCACTTCGCCGCCGGGAGACAAGCCGATGCGGCGGCTGAAAAAAAGCTTGAAATCGCGGCTGGAATTGAGACCGACACCCGTTCCGAACTCGAAGATCCCGGCTCCCTCTAAAAAGAACTCCCGTTTTTCGGGAAAGAAAAGGGGAAACCGGGTGATGTTGGTGACCAGATTGTCCACTTCGGTCTGCGCAAAATCGGTGTTGGCTGTGATATCCAGGGTCAGCGCCGGCGTGGGACGATACTTCACCAGCTCCAGGCCGATATCGGCAATGTGGTCGGTCTCGGTGCCACCCATCCCATCCGGGATTTGTTCGAAACCGCCCAGCAAAAAGGGCTTGATCCTCCAGGTCAGTCCCTGGGAGATATTTTCCAGTCCTTCCAGGGTGCCCGCGCGGGAGACATCTTCGAACTGGAAGTTCCGATCATAGCTATTCCAGTAGGCCGCCTCGTTCTTGCGCCGAACCAGTCGTTCGATTTCCAACCCCCATACCAAATCCTGCTCCTGGCCCATGCGCCGAGATTTAAAGGGAATCATGATATCAGCGGTCCATCCGTTTTCGTTCCTGACGGC
>JAPYTY010000249.1:0-785 GCA_029942065.1 Acidobacteriota bacterium
CGTTTTCAACAGCCAGATTCAGCCCGCCAACCCGTGACGCGATAAATTCGAAATTTCTCTCCAAAACCGGCTCCAGTTCCAGGATCCGGCTGCCCACCTTGAAGTACACCTTGTTGGCGGGGCCGGCCAGCCGATAGTTGCCCAGGATGTTGTAGCCCACGTATACATGGGGCTGAATCAGTTCGGAAACCTTGAACCGATTATTGGGATCCTCGGAATCCTCGATCTCCAGGGCGTGACCGTGAAAGGAGCCGCCTTCGGAATCCAGGACAAGCAAACCAGGAGCCTCTAGAAACTCGTAGGTGTCGCCCAGATTGATATAGTTTAGAATTGCTTTTTGTGGGTTGATCAGTTCCACCGTGACGATGCGTTGATCGGAAAGAAAGAAATAGTGGCGAAAACCCTCCAGCGCCTGACCTCTGGCGGAAGGTGCCAGAGCCAGCAAAATAAGGGCCAGGATGATAACTCCCGATCTGGAGAGCCTTCTGATGAGTTGTTTTTCTGGTGCTGACATCACGTTGGCTACAATATAGCAGGGCAAACGGAGTTTAGGCAGATTCCGTCCACGAGGAGCAACCTCAATGACATTGAAAAAAACATCACTGAATGACTCTCACAAGCAACTGGGCGGCCGGATGGTCGACTTTGCAGGATGGGACATGCCGGTTCACTACGGCAGTACGCTGCGTGAGCATCTGGCGGTCAGGGAATCGGTGGGAATCTTTGACGTCAGCCACATGGGCGAGATCGAGATCCTGGGTAAGGACGCACTGGCCATGGCTCAG